>JAFGKN010000631.1 GCA_016928605.1 Planctomycetota bacterium
CGCTGGAGCGCTGGGAGAAGTTCGGCCGGGAGGAGCAGATCCTCATGATCGCGAACGAGATGCACCGCGCCGGCAAGCTCCCCCCCGGCGATTCCGAGCGGCGGAAACGGGCCTACGAGCGCGTCCTGCGCCTCGTCGACCTCACGGTCCAGGTGCAGGCGCGGCCTGCCTTCCGGCGCGAGCTGCTCCGCTGGCGCGATCTCGTGGCGGAGCTCTACCTTCGCTCCGAGCACGATCCCGCAGCGCACCGCGCCGCGCTCCGCGCGCTCCTCCACTTCACTCCACGGTCCGCCCGGCAGGCGCCGCTCATCCTTCGCTGAGCTCTCGGATGCACCCTGCGCGCCGCCGGCAGCGACAGGCGGCCGGAGGCCGTGGTAGTGGCGGTGACGGTGACCGTGGCGGTGACGGTGACCGTGGTAGTGGCGGTGACGGTGACCGTGGCGGTGACGGTGACCGTGGCGGTGACGGTGGCGGTGACGGTGGCGGTGACGGTGGCGGTGACGGTGACCGTGGCGGTGGCCGCGACGGATGGCGATGAGGATTGAGGATGAGGATGCGGATGCCGCTGCGCATGCCGATCCCGATGCGGCGGCGCAGGCCGCACGCGCGAGCTTCACTTCTTCACTCGGCTCTCCTTTCGGTGCCGGGCCCTTCCTGAGGGCCGCGCAACCGGGATCTCAGTACCCCGCCAGGTCCTCGAGGTAGACCACCTCGCCCTCCGCCTCGAGGACGGCCTCGAGCGCGCGGTCGTAGAACGGCTCTCGCCGCCGCGGCCTTCGCGCCTCGGAAGGCGGACGGCGCCCGATTTGCCGCGCCGCCTCTGCGAGCGCGATCGTCGCTGGAAGCCGGTAGCGGTACGGGAACTCGACGGCCGGGGTCTCGATGCGCAGGAAGACGACGGAGCGGCCGAGCCTCTCCCAGTCCTCCGCCCGCGCGTCGATGGCGGACTCGTCGGGCAAGACGAGGAGCTGGCTCCCTCCCCGCGATAGTTCGGCGCGATGGAGCGGCTCCCCCTCCGAGCGCGCCGTCACGACGCAGACATCGTCGAAGGCGTAGCGGCGGGCGAGGTCCCCTCTCAGGACGTGTATGGGATTCCGGCCGCGGCGTGCGGCCCCCCTTCCCTCCGAGCGCGTGCCACGGTCGCACCCGAACCAGACGCCGCAGCGGTCCTCCAGGATGAGCCGCGTCCACCCGAGCGCGCCGGCGGAACGGATGGAGCTCCCGAGCTCGAACGGATCCGCGGCGCCGCAGAGGAGGACCTCGGGACGGCGCTTCTCCGGGTGGCGGTGGGACCGCTGGGAGGGTGCCCCGCCGCGCGAGATGTAGTAGAGCGCCACCGCGGCCGCCGCGGCCACGTTCAGGCAGTTGAGGCTCCTCGAGATCATCGGGAGCTCCACCGAGCGGTCCGCGAGATCCCGGACCGCTCGCGCGAGCCCCCGCCGCTCGTTGCCGACGATCAGGGCCGGCCGGGGACCGGATGGGAGCGTGAAGCCGTACAGGCACGACGCGCCCGGAAGGTTGTCGAACGCGACTCGAGGGCGGAAGCTCCCGGCGAGATCCTCCAGGGTCAGCCGGGGAAGAGCGCCCCGCCCGCCTTGCTGCCAAGCGTCCGCGAGACCGGCCCGGTCGTGGAACAGGCAATCCCCCGCGAACATCTCCGCGGCGTCGAGGAGGATCCCGGCGTTGGCGGGGTTCTCGATGCCGTCGCCGACGAGCGTCAACCTCGCCGCTCTCATGGTTCTCGCGCCCGCGCCGCCTCGTAGGCCGCCCGGCAGCTCTCCGCGAAGCGGTCGGCGAACGCCTCGTGATCCCTCGTGCGGGCGACGCGGACTCCCCGCTTGCCCTTGTACTGCTGGATGAGGTGGTGCCCGACCTCGTGCATGAGGACGTCGAGGAGGACGAAGTCCCGCAGCGTGTCGCCCGGCCACTCGACGGTCGTCTGGAGCCCGCCGCCGTGGCGCTCGACCACCGCCCCGGCCCGCTCGAGCCGCCGGACGGCATCGGGGGCGAGGCTTCCGCGGAGCCTCCAGGGGCTTCGCGGCACCGGGTAAATCAGGATCCTCCCCGGGACGAGGAGTGTGCCGAGGCGGAGAGGGTCGTCGGGATCGGCACAGGAGGCGAGGACGATCTCGCGGATGCCGTAGATCGAGGTCTCGCCGAAGAACCGGAGCGCGGCGGCGATCTCCGATCTTCGCACGGCGTGGCGAAATCCTCGCCGCGGCCGTCCGACCCGGATCCGCGGGATCGGCGCCTCGCGCTCGGCATCGAGTCCCTTCGGGGCGCGGTCGAGGACGATGCCCGCCGCCTTCAGGGCGCGAGCGACAGCGCGCTCGCCGGAGAGGTCGCCCTCGCCCCTCGGGGCCCTCGGGGATCTCACGCGGCGCGCTGCCCGGAGGTGCTTCGGTCGCGTGTGGACGGTGCGGGCCATCGGATGGATAAGAGCTCTTGTCCTCAGGTCGGGCAGGGGCTTGAGTCGACGCCCGTGACGCCGCTCGAACCTATCACCTTCTCAAGCCTGCAGACTCCTGCGAGGAGTCCTGGCGTCTGGCTTCACGGTAACCTCGGCTGGCGCGGCGTCAACTTCCAAAACGGAGTGGCCGCATTCACGGCGGAGCTCGAAGGGGCGTGCTCGGCACCTGGATGCGCCCGCGCCACTTTGCCGGGTGAGCCCATACCGTCGCGATGGCGCGACACGCATCCCATCCGGTGGCCTGCAACGCTGCGAATGATCCCTCGTCGCTGCCAGCTTACAGCGCGCTCGTTGAGCATTCGCCGTCTGTGTCGAGCTGAGTTTGCCCGCAAACACTGGGCCTGCCAGTCGAGGTGGAGGGCTGGGCCGGCAAACGCGGTCTGCGAGTGACATCGTAGACCCTCTGTGTGCTTCTCCGCGACTCTGCTAGTGATGAGTCTATTCAGCTCGGCCGCATCGCCCGGCCCATGGTGCGTGCCATGCTGCCACAGGCAGCTTGAGCTTTCAACCCGGCCTCAAGCCTAGCATTGAAATGGGCGACAATTGTCAATTCGATGGCCTTGATGCGTCCCGGTTTCTCGTCTAGATTCGGGCGTGGAGTTTCAACGCTGCGGAGGGTAAGGCCCTTTGGCATATCCACTCGAAAAGGAAAGGACGAGCGGATGAACGACGATTCGAATCCGCACAAGCGATGGCGGCCAGGGCGAATCCTCTTTCCGGCAGTGGCTCTCGTATTACCTCTTGTATGCGGCTGCGCTGTTTACTGGGAAGGCCACCAACCTGAGATGATGAGCAGGGGCACCGTACAAGAGGTCACACTCAATCAGAAGAACTTCCGCATTGTCAAAAGCCATGTCGAGGGTGAGGCGTCCTGTTTCCACCTCTTCTGGCTTGATCATCCCGAGCGCTTCGTGGGGTTGATGTACTCTACCCTTCCGGTCGTTTCCATACCGCTTGGAGATCCTGACGTTTACGAGCGGGCAATGGCAGATCTGCACAGCAAGCATGATCTTCTTGGAAAGGCGCAGGTCCTGCACAATATCCACGAGGAGTACGTGGTGACTAATTACCTGTGGGTCTTTGCGGACGTCAAACTCAAGGTCTTTGCAGATGTCATCGAGTTTGTCGAGGAACCGCGGTCGTAGAGCAAAGAGCGCAGCATGGAAGACCGACGTTTAATCCGGATGTGGAAAGGGCCAGGGCCGGAAAGACACGAAGATCGAATTCGTCGGCCCGGTTCTTACGAAGGTGCTTCCCGGCGTATGAGGTCCTTCGTGTGTCGCTTCGCTGTGTGCCTCGTCCCCGTCCTTGCGGCGGGATGCACGTCCCGATTCCGGAACGACATGCGTCTCACCTCGACGGGAAACATCGAGCTTGAACGGGCGAATTTCGTCATGGCGTCAGTCCATGCCGTTGGCCGAGCACATTGCTCCTATGTTTTTTGGATTCCCGTCAGCGGTTCCCCCGACATTGAAAGCAAGGCATGGGGCGCTATGAAGGAAAGAGCTGCGCAAGAGGGAAAAGCCTCGCAATATGTGAACGTGACGGTGGAGCGTTCGGATCGCTGGTTCTTCTGTCCGTTTTACTGGGAAGAGCACACGACGGTCTCCGCCGACGCCATAACCTTCACGGAGCTGAAGTGACAGGAGGATGCCCACGGAAGCTGATTACAGTCGTCCGCGTGTGGGCTCATGAGGTCTTGAAGCGCCGCGAAAGCCCGCCGGTATCGTTCGCGCGACAACTTTCAGGGTTTCGAGAACTTACAGTCGCCGAAACCAAAGTTCGATCGCAAGCTGACAAACGGTGACCGCCGCTTCGCGCGCCGCCGCCGAGCCTGGCGTCGATCCAATCGCGAGCCCCCTCGCCAGCGCCGCCGCAAGCACCAGCTCCACCCACACCGCTACCGATACAGACGCCTCTACGGCCACCGAGACCGACACTGTCACGGCCACCGGCACCGCCTCAGTTACGACCTCGCGGCCTCAGAAATCCTTGAGGAACACGATCTTGTCGTCGCCGGCCGCGTACAAGCCCGCGAGGCGCGCGGCCTCGCTGTAGCCCATCTTGCGGTAGAACGCCCGCGTCGGCTCGTAGTCGGCGCGCGAAGACGTCTCCACCACGGAGAGCCGGCCGCCGGCCGAGCGGATCTCGCTCTCGGCGTGCTCCAGCAGGATCCGCCCCAGCCCGCGGCCCTGGTGGGCGGGATCGACCGCGAGCCAGTAGACATCGAAGGTGCCGGCGCAGCAGGGAGTCGGCCCGAAGCAGACCCAGCCCGCGACGGTTCCCTCCCGCGCGAGGCACCAGGAGTGGTAGCCGCTCGTCGCTCCTCTCGTCTCCGCCTCGCGCAGCACCTCCCAGGCGACCGCCTGCTCGTCGCTGCGGAAGCGTCCGGTCGCGGCGATGATCTCGAGGATCGCCCCGCGGTCGTCCGCGCGCGTCGTCCGCAGCCGCCAGCCTCCTCCGCGGTCCAGGCCCTCGAGCGAGTCGTCGGGCAGCGCGCCGGGAAGCCGCCGGCGGGCGTTCTCCACCACCGCGCGCACGAAGCTCTCGTACGGGATGCCGGCCGCCCCGAGCGCCGCGGCGAAGCCGGCATCTCGGGAGATGTCGGGGTTCGCGTTCACCTCGAGCACCCACGGCCGCCCTGCGGGATCGACGCGGAAGTCGACGCGGACGTAGTCGCGGCATCGCAGAGCGTCCCAGCTCGCGCGGGCGAGCCGCCGGAGATCGGCGGCGAGCGGCTCGTCGAGCTCCGCCGGGATCTTCCTCGGCGTGTGCCGGTAGGCGAACGAGCTCGGGATCCACTTCGCGGCGTAGTCGACGATGCGCGGCCTGCCGGGGGGGAAGGCGGAGAAGTCGATCTCCGCCGGGGGGAGCACCTCCACCTCGCCGCGGTGCTCGAGGAGGGAGACGTTGATCTCGCGCCCCTCGACGTAGCGCTCGAGGAGCGCGGGCTGGCCCCACCGCTCGTGGACCCGCCGGAGCGCGTCGACCAGATCGCTGCGGACCGAGCGGATGACCGAGGAGGCATCGATGCCCTCGCTGGCGTCCATGCCCAGCGGCTTGACGATCGCCGGCAGCTCGAAGTCCGCCGGCGGCTCCTCTCCCGGCAGGACAAGCGCCGCCGGGGGCGTGGGGATGCCCGCCGCGGCCAGCAGGCTCTTGGCGATCCACTTGTCGAGCGCCAGCTCGAGAGAGGGCGTGTCGTTGCCGGTCGCGCTCCGCTCGAGAGCCCGGCAGACCGCGGGCACGGCGTTGACGTCCCCCGGCCTGCCCTCCAGGGACTCGACCAGGTTGAACACCACCCGCGCCCGCGTGCCGGTGACGACCGCGGGGATGTCGCGCAGGAACCGCACGCTTTCGCTGCGAAAGGGGATGCCGAGCGCGCCGAGCGCTTCCTCGACGGCGCGCACCTCCTCCAGGACTCCCGCCTCGGAGGCCTGAGCCGTCCGGATCCCCTCGGCTCCGCCCGGCCGGTTGTAGAGGATGATCACATCGGCCGCTGGAGCGCTCATCGCCGGTCGATCCTCGCCAGGGCGCTCTCGACGATGGACTCGATGAGCTGCGGGTAGGTCCAGCCCGCTTGGGCGGCGAGGATGGGCAGGTCGGAGCGCACGGGATGCAGGCCGGGCAGCGGGTTGACCTCGAGGAAGGACGGCCGCCCGGCTCCGTCGAGGCGGATGTCGACGCGCGCGGCGTCGCGGCACTCGAGCAGCCGGAAGACCGCCAGCGCCAGCTCCTCCACCGAGCGGCGGAGCGCGCCCTCGCCGAGCGCGGAGTACTCCACCCACCGCTCCCACTCCTCCTTCATGCCGAAGGAGTAGTCGCTCGTGCCCGAGCCCTCGCGGATCCGGATCTCGGTCGTGCCGACGACCCGCGCCCCGAGCCCCGAGCCCACGATCCCCGTCGTGAACTCGCGCCCGGGCAGGTACTCCTCGATGAGCACCGGCTGGCCGAAGGCCTCCAGCAGGCGGCCCACGACGGCGGCCAGCTCCGCCGGCGAGGAGATCTTCGACCTGCCGTCGATGCCCTTGCTCGTCCCCTCCGCGACCGGCTTGGCGAAGAGGGGGTAGCTCATGCCGTCGAGGGAGAGATCCTCGATCCGATCGACCACCGCGAAGGGCGGCGTGCGCAGGCCGGCGTCGCGGACGACCCGCTTCGCCATCGACTTGTCCAGGGTGAGGGCGCAGACCAGCG
>JAFGKN010000632.1 GCA_016928605.1 Planctomycetota bacterium
GAGACCGAGACCGAGGCCGAGACCGAGGCCGAGACCGAGACCGAGACAGAGTCGGAGACCGAGTCCGAGTCCGAGGCCGAGACCGATTCGGATTCGGATTCGGATTCGGATGCCGATTCGGACGCCGATTCGGATGCGGATGCGGATGCGGATGCGGATGCCGATGCGGATGCCGATGCGGATGCGGGGGCCGCGCGCGCGGGCTCCGCGGAGCTATCCCCTCTTCGGGGAGGCGCGGCGACGGCCAGCGAACCGGTCGAGATCGAGCGCCAGCTCCTCCGCGCTCCGGTATCCGAGCAGAGGATTCAGCTCGATGGCCCGCCGGATGATCGCGTCGAGCGCCATCGGCAGGTGGGGGTTCAGACGGCGAGGCGGCGGAGGCAGCCGCGTCAGCTTGAGCCGCGCGAGCTCTTCATCGCTCGCGTGGGGGAACGGCGAGGTGCCCGTCGCCAGCTCGTAAAGCGTGAATCCGAGGGAGTAGATGTCGCCCGCTGGATCGTAGGGGCTCGCCCCCGGGACGAGCTGTCGGGGGCTCATGTAGAGGACGGTGCCGCCCGGGCTCCGCTCGAAGGCGCGGTCCCGCTCGATGGCGTCGAGGGCGGAGCCGAAGTCGCTGACGACGTAGCAGCCCTCGGCGTCGATCAGGATGTTGGACGGCTTCAGGTCGCGGTGGACGATCCCCTGGCGGTGCACGAGGTGGACGGCTCGCGCCACCGAGGCAAACCGCTCGGCGATCTCCACGTAGAACTCATCCCTCCGGTGGAAGGTCGCGTCGGTGATCGCATCGTCGAGCGATCCCCCCGGCTCGAGGCGCATGGAGTAGTAGTGGTAATTCTCGTCGCGGCCGCTCCCGTAGATCGGGAGCAGGGCCGGATGACTGACGCGCTCTGCCAGAGCCGCCTCCGTGCGGAACCGGCGGACCTCCGTCTCGTGGAGCGCCAGCTGCGGCGAGAGCACCTTCAGCGCCAGGGCACGGCTCGATGCGATCTCCTCGGCCTCGAAGACGCTCGAGTGGCTTCCGGATGAGATCTCCCGGACGACGCGGTACGGACCGACTCGATCGCCCTGCCGCAAGCGGGGCGGCAGGCAGGGGAACTCCTCCCGCCGCGTCGGCGCATCGGCCGCGGCGCATGCCGCCGTCCGCCGCCAAGGGACAGAGCCGAAGTCAGGTTTGTCCGCGGGCTGCATACACCCTCGTGCAAGGTCTGATCGATCGAATCGAGGTGGGATCCCGGAAGATCGCTCGTTCGTTCACCCGCACCCGTTCGGCAGCGCTGAGCGGGGCAACAGACGGCGTTGCCAGCATGGCCGCCCAACGGCCACGCGCGAACGGCGCTGCGCGGCGATCAGGGGCCGGCGGGGCTGCTCCGCTCGTGGGGAGACGAGATCCCGGGCCGCTGCATCTCCGCAGGCGAGCGCTTTGCGGAAGAACGGATACCTCTATTTCGGGTCTGACCGGACTCCGGCTGGAGGGCAATCGCGGAACGTGCCGCCGGCTTTTTGCCGCCTCGCAGCGGACAGCGCCGCCGGGACCCACCCTCGGGTCCGGGACCGACGCTGGCAGCCTCTGACCAGGCGAAGGCCGCGCCGAGCATCCGCCGCACGGCAAACCGTGGACTCTCGAAGACTTGTATCGAGAGCCCCCCAGGACAGGCGGGCGCGATCGTTGCCGGAAGCCAGGAAGAGGGACAGAGAGGACCCCCAGCGGGGTTATCGGTCATCGCTGCGGGTGGCCACCGTTCAGATCCGCCCTCCAGCACCAGCACGCCGAGTTCCCAGCCTCGACTCGGAGCCGCCTGGAGTCTTCGCCAGGCGTGCCCGCAGCGATGCATCAGCCTTGCGAAGGAATGGATAGATTCCGGCAGATCTTGCGCGCCAGAGCATCGGAGATCTCCGTATGGCGCGGGACCGCCTCGATGGCACCCGTCGCCGGGTTGCACCAGAGCGAAGGAGAAGCTCCCTCGCGTTTCAGATAACAGCCGCTTCGGCGCAGGAGGCGGAGTAGAGCCACTCTCTTCACTGAACCGTCACGACATCCTGCATGGCTTCAGGAGGAAGTCCGCGCAGGGCGTCCTGTCGTCGATCCTCGAGGATCAGAGCGATCGCCTGGGCCAGGCTCTCTCGAGCCTCCTCTTTCGTCCGCCCCTGGCCGTTCGCTCCGAGAATCTCGGGACAGTAGGCGATGTGCCAGTCGCCGTCTTTCTCGATGATTGCTGTGAACTCGTTTCGCATGGAATCGTCTCCGCGCCCCCGCGTGGATGGGCTGCTCTTTCACTTTTACCATAGATCCGACGTCGACTCCAGCCGAGGGGCGATCCAGCAACCGGGCCTCACAGCGAGGCTCGCTCCCGCCGGGACACAGGAAGCGCTGTGGCGACAGCAGTCCGATCACGGCCGCCGAGCCTTCATTTGCCGAGCAGTGATCCGTCGAACCATCAGGCGGATAGCGCTCATACGCCCTGCGGCCGTGTGCTGAGTGGTCCTGCGGCCATCACGCCTCGACGAGCCTCTCGACGAACTCGCGGGCGCGGCGAGC
>JAFGKN010000633.1 GCA_016928605.1 Planctomycetota bacterium
CCGATGGCGATGGTGATGCGACGGCTCATGAATCCCTCCCAGGTCGATGCCGGACCCGGTTATGATACACCGCCGGCCGGCTCGCGACTGGATCTCCGGCCGGCCGGGCTCGCAATCCGCCTGAGGAAGCGAAGGAGCGGAGACATGACACGCATACCCGTCGGCAAGGTCTTCGCCGTTGCGCTCGTATGTTGCGCGTCCCCGGCTCGCGAAGACGACAGTCGAGAGGATTTCGCCGGGCCGTTCCCGAGCTGGCGCGATCTCCAGCGGGACTACGGCGCCGCCGGCGACGGCGAGGCGGACGACACCGCGGCGCTGCAGCGCGCGATGGATGACCTGGTCCACCACGAGAAGGCGTGCATCCTCTACCTGCCGGCGGGGACCTACCGGATCACAAAGACGGTACGGACGATTCGCAAGGCGCACACCGACTGCCAGGGAGTCTCCATCCTCGGCGAGCATCCCTCGCGCGCGATCCTCCGCTGGGACGGCGCCGAGAATGCCACGATGATGGAATGGGATGCGTGGTACTCCCGGATCGGGCGGCTGACGTTCGACGGCCAGGGCCGCGCTGGCACGGCTCTCATCTACGGTCCGGCGTTCTCGACCTACAACGAGACCAGTGACATCGTCTTCCGCGACACGAAGGCCGGACTCGTTTTCGGCGGCCCGCAAACGAACGGCCAAGCGGAGAACGAGGTCCTGCGCTGCCAGTTCCTGCGCTGCGAGATCGGCATCCAGACCGTGAACTGGAACTCGATGGACATCTGGGTCTGGTACTGCCGCTTCGAGGATTGCGACCGGGGCATCTACAATGTGATGGGCAACTGGCACGCGTGGCAGAACGTGTTCATCCGGTCGCGCACCTGCGACCTGGCCTCCGTCAACCTGATGGCATTCTCGGTCGTCAACAACACGAGCATCGGCTCGCGCTGCTTCTTCGATTTCGATACCGGGCACACGTGGGGATCGCCCGTCAGCCTGACGGGCAACCGGGTGATCGATCCGACGGGCGACTGGGCGGTGCGCCTCGGAAACGCCGGGCCCTATCTGGTCGTCGACAACCAGTTCCGGCTGCGCGGCGCGACGCGGGGTGTGCGGATGACCTGGGCGGACCAGACGCTCGTCGGAAACGCGTACACGCGAGCGGACGCCGTCGAGGAGCGCGGCCGCTTCCGCCGCATCGCGGAGCGCGTCGTCACCGAGAGCGAGATCTCCGCGGATCCGCCCGCGCTTCCGCCGGCGCCGCCCTGCCGCCGGCGGGAGACCATCGAGGTCCCGACGGGCAGCGAGGCGGCGGCGATCCAGCAGGCCATCCGGAGCGCGGCGAAACTCGCGGGTCAACGGCCCGTCATCCATTTGCCAATGGGTGTCTACCGGATCCGCGAGACCCTCGTCGTGCCGGCGGGCTGTGATGTGCAGATCGTCGGCGATGGAGGAGCGGAGACTGCTACACGGCTCGAGTGGCACGGCCCTCCGGAGGGAATGTTGCTCCGGCTCGAAGGACCGAGCCGCGCCACGCTGCGAGACTTCTACATCCATGCCCCCGGCGGTCGCGCGCTGCTCGTGGAAGGCGCGGACCAGGATGGCGGCCGCATCTTCGCCGATCAGCTCAATGCGAGCGGCGCGACGAGCCAGGAGCATGGACGCACCGCCGCCGTGCTTCTCGACGGCGTCGACCGGAGCGACGTGCTCCTCCGGGCCCTTCAGGGGAGCGGGAACGGCGGGGCGTGGGTCGAGGTCGGCGGCGGTCCGGGATCCGCCGACGCCAGGAACCAGATCTCCGTCTTCACCGGCGCGACGGGATCCGCGGCGGGCCAGTACGACGTGCGCGGCGGAGGCCGCCTCGTGGTGCGCGGCGTCTATCACGAACGGAGCTCCGGCGCTCTGACGGGCCTGCGGCTGACGGGCTCCGGCACTCTGAGCATCGACGCGACGCGGTTCTCCTACGCGACCTCCGCCGCATCGCCGACGATCGCCGCCGAGGACTTCCGCGGCATCTTCACGCTCGCCACGTGCATGCTCCTGCCGGTCGAGACGCGCGAGACCTGCCGCTTCGAGCTCCGCGGCGATGGCAGCCATGCCAGCGTTCTGGCCCTCAACAACCAGTTCTGGGTCCACGAGCCGGGCACGACAGCGGAGACGGTCTGGGTGAACCGGACCGCACCGCGCGCGAGGGGCGGCCTCGTCGGCTGCAACGTCAACACGAGCAACAAGGAGGCCGCACCGAAGGGATTCCGGTTTCTCGACGACGCCGGCGAGCATCCCGACCCCGCCAGATCCAGCTCCGGCGCCGGTCCGTTGTCGGATGAGGGTGGCGTGGACGACGCGACGATCCTCCGGCACCTCGCGCCGCTGCGTGAGGCGCGCGTCTGGATTCCGGGAGAGACGCCGGTTCCCGCCGGAGCCACCGACCTCCGCATCCACCGCGTCCTGGCGAGCGGCGGCCGCGGCGCGACGGTCGAATTTCGCGCGCGAGCCGCTGCCGGAGACCAGCGTCTCGAGGAGGAACGATGAAACGCATCCTACCGATCGCCGCAGCCGCCTTTCTTCTGGCCGCGGGCTGCCTCGGACCGATCGCTGACCGGCCTGCCGGCGCGGATCCGGCGGAGTCCGGACAGCGCAGCGACCTCGAGTCTCTCCGCACGTTCGGCGGCATCGGCAAGGAGCGCCGCGTCCTGAGCGGAGGCCGTGAGGCCGAGCTCTTCAGGCACGAGGGACGCGGCTGCCTCACCCACATGTGGTTCGGCGGAGACTGGCCCGGCTACGAGCACACGCGCGTCCGCATCTTCGTCGACGGCGCGAACGTCCCATCGATCGACATGGAGCTGGGGATGGGACACGGTGTCGGGTTCGGAGACGATGCCGCGCCGTGGGGCTCCCAGCGCATCGGCAAGACGGGCCATCCGAGCGGTATCTACAACACGTACCGGATACCGTTCGGCAAGAGCATCCGGGTCACTGCGCAGCTCGGCGAAGGAGTGGCCGGCGATCCGCCCTTCTGGTGGATCATCCGCGGGACCGAGAATCTGCCGCTGACGGTCGGCGGCGTGCGCTTGCCGGATGGGGCGCGCCTCGAGCTGCACCGGCTGGAGAAGTACGTCGCCGAGCCGATGGAGGAGTTCAACCTGTGCGATCTGGAGGGCCGCGGCGCTCTGTACCAGGTGACGCTGGCAGCCGATGGCTTGCGGGATGGCGGCGACTGGAAGGACATCAGCTATCTCGAGGCCATCGTGCGGGCGTATCTTGGAGGCGCGGGCGATCCGCTGCTTCTTTCCTCCGGGCTCGAGGACTACTTCCTCGGCACGTACTACTTCAACCGAGGCCGCTACGCGAACGCCCTGGCCGGGCTGACGCACCTGGACAAGGCGA
>JAFGKN010000634.1 GCA_016928605.1 Planctomycetota bacterium
GGCCCACGACTTCGTGATGGAGCTCAACGGGAAGCAGACCATCTACCAGATGATCCGGCTCGCCGAGGAGGTCTCGAAGCGGGGCGGGACACCGCGCGATCCCCTCGAGTACAAGAAGCTCTATCACGACCGCTTGATGGAGCGCATCCGGTCGCGCCGGGAGGCCCTGATGTCGGGGAAGGTGCAGCCGGAGGAGATGCTGGTGCCGGGCAGCTACCGGATCCTGGAGGCGCTGCTCGAGAAGGGGGTGGGGCTCTACGTCGCGAGCGGCACCGACGAGGCCTACGTGAAGGAAGAGGCCGAGCTTCTCGGTCTCGTCCGGTTCTTCGGCGCGCGCGTCTACGGCGCCATCGACGACTACCGCTCCTTCTCCAAGGCCCGCGTCATCGAGCGCATCCTCGATGTGAATCGGATCGAGGGGCGGAGGCTTCTCGCCTTCGGCGACGGGTACGTCGAGATCCAGAACGTGAAGAGCGCGGGCGGGACGGCGGTGGCCGTGGCGAGCGACGAGGCGGGGCGCAGCGGCCGCGCGGACGCCTGGAAGCGCGAACGGCTGATCGGCGTGGGGGCGGACGTGGTCATCCCCGATTTCCGCGAGTACGATAGGATCGTGAGCTACTTCTTCCGCGGCGCGTGAGAGATCTCCCCGGCGGAGCCGATCGCCGAGCATCCGCAGCGCAGCGTGCGGGCGACAGATTCGCTCAGGCGCGCAAGAACTCATGAAATCCGGCATAGGGTGCTCCAGATGTCCCACCCTCAGCTCGACCGCTTCTCGCTCCGGATGGAGCCGCTCGCCTCGCGGCCCAGCAAGTTCGAGATCGAGAGCCGGGCCATCCCGCCCGATCAGGAGCCCGGCGCGCTGGCCGCCGAGGTCCGGCGCGGCATCGCCGAGGCCGCGAGCCGCATCCGCCGCGCGAGAGCCCGCGGACGCCCCGTCCTGTGCGCCTTCGGAGCGCACGCGATCAAGAACGGCCTCGGCCCGGTGCTCATCCGGCTGATCGAGGAGCGCTGGCTCACGCACCTCGCGACCAACGGCGCCGGCATCATCCACGACTGGGAGTTCGCCTTCGCGGGAAAGAGCTGCGAGCACGTGGAGCCGATGGTGGAGGCGGGCCGCTTCGGCAACTGGGAGGAGACCGGCCGCTTTCTGAACCTCGCCCTGAACGTGGGGGCGTACGAGGGACGCGGCTACGGGGAGTCGATCGGCGCGCTGATCGAGCGGGAAGGGCTGAGCGTGCCCTCGGAGCGGGAGCTGGAGGATGTCGTGCGGAGCCGGCTCGGCGACGATCCGCTGAAGGCGGCGGCGGCCGCCGATCTCCTCTGGGCGGTGCGGGAGTTCCGGCTGGAGCCCGGCTGGATGGCCGTTCCACACCCGTGGAAGCGATTCAGCGCGCAGGCCGCCGCGCTGCGCCTCGGCGTCCCGCTGACGGGCCATCCGATGATCGGCCACGACATCATCTACAACCATCCCATGAATCACTGCGCCAGCCTGGGGCGCGCGGCCGAGCGGGACTTCCTCATCTTCGCCGAGGGCGTCAGCCGGATCTCCGGCGGCGTCTACATCTCCCTCGGCTCGGCGATCATGAGCCCCATGATCTTCGAGAAGTCGATGTCGATGGCGCAGAACCTCGCGCGCCAGCGCGGAGAGCGCGTCGAGGATCACACCATCGTGGTCGTGGACCTGGCCGCGTCCTCGTGGGACTGGTCGCGCGGCGAGCCGCCCGAGGATGATCCGGCGTACTACCTGCGCTACAACAAGACGTTCAGCCGCATGGGAGGCGAGCTGAGGTTCCTGCGAGCCGACAACCGGGACTTCCTGCTCGCGCTGGCGCGCGCGCTGGGTCGTGGAGGCGGCTCTTGAAGGCCGCGCATCTCACGCCGCCGCGGCTCGCCGGGATCGTCGCGCGCTTCCCGGCGGCGCGCGTCGCCGTCGTGGGCGACTTCTTCCTCGACAAGTACCTCGAGGTGGATCCCCGCCTGGAGGAGGTGAGCGTCGAGACCGGCAAGCCGGCGCACCAGGTGGTCGGCGTCCGGTGCTCGCCGGGGGCCGCGGGCACCGTGATGAGCAACCTCTCCGCTCTCGGCGCGGGCGCGCTCCACGCGGTGGGCTTCACGGGCGACGACGGCGAGGGCTTCGAGCTGCGCAGGGGCCTCCGCGGTCTCGGGTGCTCCGTGGACCACCTGCACGTGGCCGCGGAGAGGCGCACTCCGACGTACCTCAAGCCGCGCGACGCGCTCGATCCCACGCTCGAGGGGGAGCATTCCCGCTACGACACCAAGAACCGGCGGCCGGCGGCGGAAGAGACATCGCGGCGGATCCTGGAGTCGATCGAGTCGCTGATCCCGGAGATCGACGCGCTCGTCGTCATGGACCAGGTCGAGGAGGACGACTGCGGCGTCGTGACCGGCGCGGTCCGCGGCGCGTTGTGCCGGCTCGCCGAGCGGCATCGCCGCGCGGTCTTCTGGGCCGACAGCCGGCGGAGGATCCACCTCTACCGCGGCCTCATCATCAAGCCCAACCAGCTCGAGGCGGTGGGGAGCGAGCCCGGATCGCTCCCGACCGAAGATGCCGAGCTCGCGGCTCTGCGGGCTCCGCTCGAGAGCCTGCGCGCGCGCAACCGCGCGCCGGTGGTCGTCACGCGCGGGGCGCGCGGGGCGATCGTCAGCGATCCGGAGTGGACGCTCGTGCCCGGCGTGGAGCTCGAGGGGGCCATCGATCCGACGGGCGCGGGAGACAGCGCCACCGCCGGCGCCGTGCTGGCCCTCTGCGCCGGCGCCGAGCTCCC
>JAFGKN010000635.1 GCA_016928605.1 Planctomycetota bacterium
CGCCTCGCTCGTCGTGACGATGATCCCTGCGGCGCGCATCTCATCGAGAGCGCGCTCGACGTCGCCCGGATGGAGCTCGACGCCCCGGCAGCCGTCGACCACCACGCGCGCGCGCAGCCCGATCGCGGCAGCGTCCAGCGCGGTGAAGCGGACGCAGTAGTCCGTGGTGAGCCCGGCGATGCAGACCTCATCGACGCCGCGATCGCGGAGATACTCATCGAGCCCCGTGCCCCTGCGCCGGCCGTTGTCGAAGAAGCCGCTGTAGCTGTCGATGCGAGGATCGGTCCCCTTGCGGAAGACTCTCGAGATCCTCCCGCGGTCGAGATCTCCGTGGAGCTCGGCGCCCCGCGTCCCCTCGACGCAGTGATCCGGCCAGAGGATCTGCGCCGTGCCGTCCAGGTCGATCACCTCTCCCGGCCGCCGGCCCGGGTGCATCGACGCGAAGCTCGAGTGATCCGGCGGGTGCCAGTCCTGGGTGGCCACCACCAGCTCGAACCGCTCCATGAGCCGGTTGGCGACGGGGATCACGGCGTCGCCATCGGGGACGCCCAGAGGCCCTCCGGGGAGGAAGTCGTGCTGGATGTCGACGATGATCAGAGCTCTCATGAGGATCCGGCCTCGCGCAGGAACCGCGCCTTCAGCTCGCTCAGCCGTTTCTCGATGCCGACCTCGTAGACGGCGGGCTGCGTGAGGCGCTTCACGCCGTCGTCGAGACGGTCGAGCTCCGACCGCACGCGGCGGCGGATCTCCTCGAGGCTCGCGGGGGGAAGGACCCGCCGTCCTCCGCGGAAGACGGGGACCAGCAGATCGCTGCCGCGCGCGTCCGCAGGGACGTCTCCGCGCCGGGAGGAGCCCGCCGCGCCGGCGGGTCCGCTTCCCGGCTCGAGGCCCTGATCGACATCGTAGATGACGTCCTCGATGTACACGCCGCGTCGCTCCCGCCGCCGCACCTGCAGCCGGCCCGGGTTCGACACCTTCAGCGGGTGGTCGGAGCGTTTCAGGCGGTGGCGCCACCGCCCGTCCTCGCCGCGGATCGAGCCCAGCTTGTAGACGCCGCCCAGCGCGGGCTCGTCGTACGCGGTGGCGAGCTTCGTGCCCACCCCCCAGACCGAGATCCTCGCCCCCTGGGCCTTCAGGCTCTCGATGGCGTGCTCGTCCAGGTCGCTGCTCGCGACGATCACGGCTCCGGGGAAGCCGGCATCGTCCAGGATGCGGCGCGCCTCCACGCTGAGCGCGGCGAGGTCGCCGGAGTCGAGCCGGATGCCGACCAGCTCGTGGCCCCTCTCGCGCAGCCATCGGCCGACCTCGGCGGCTCGCCGGACGCCCTCGATCGTCTCGTAGGTGTCGACCAGGAAGATGCAGTTGCCGGGCAGCGCCCGCGCGTAGGCCCGGAAGGCCTCGATCTCCTCCTCGAAGCACATCACCCAGCTGTGGGCGTGCGTGCCCCGCACGGGGATGCCGAGAAGCCGGCCCGCCAGGACGTTGCTCGTCGCGTCGCACCCTCCCGCGTAGGCGGCCCGCGTCGCCAGCACTCCGCCGTCGATCCCCTGCGCCCGCCGCAGGCCGAACTCGAGGACCGGATCGCCGCGCGCCGCGAGGCAGACCCTGGCCGCCTTGGTGGCGACGAGGCTCTGGAAGTTGATCAGGTTCAGGAGCGGAGTCTCGATGATCTGCCCCTGGATGAGCGGCCCCTGGACGCGGACGAGCGGCTCCTGGGGGAAGGCGACCGTCCCCTCGGGCATCGCGTCGATATCGCAGGAGAACCTCAGGCGGAGCAGCTCGTCGAGAAAGGCCTGCTCGAAGAGAGGGCGGCCGTCGCTGCCCGCGAGCCCGCTGAGGTACTCGATGTCGGTCTCGTCGAAGCGGAGCGCCTCGAGAAACTCCGCCGCCACCTCGAGCCCGCAGGCGAGCGTGAAGCCGCCCCCGAAGGGGTGCCTCCGGAAGATGAGGTGGAAGACGGCCTCCCTCCGGGCGAGCCCCAGCTTCCAGTAGCCGTAGGCCATGGTGAGCTGGTAGAGGTCGGTGAGCAGGCCCAGGGGCTGGCGGTAGAGCTGGCTCAGGAGTTTCACTGCGGCGGATCTCGCTCCTCGGGCTTTGCAGCCGCGCCGCGCGCCTCGCTCCGGCGGATGCGCCGCGCGGGCCGGCCCCGGCCGGACATCTCGATCATCTCCGACTCCAATAGTCGGTCTGCCACCGCCCGTCAACCCAGCGGGAGAGGACCGAGCCTCCGCGCCAGGTCGCGAGCACGTCGCGCCCGGAGGCCTCCAGCTCCACTGCCACCTCGCGCGCCCCCGTCTCTCCCCCTCCGGAGGCGATGCACGCCGCAGGGCGGCTCCTCTCGATCAGCTTCCCGAGAAGAGGCTGGCGGTGCCCGTGGTGCGGGAGGACGAGGGCGTCCGCCGTCAGGTCATCGCCGCCCGAGAGAAGGCGCGCCATCCCCCGGCCCTCGACGTCCCCCAGGATCCAGAAGCCGCCCCCGGGACAGCCGCGGGGCAGGATCCGCAGAGCGATCGAGGTCTCGTTCGGCGAGAGGGGCGAGAGCCTCGCCGCGTGCGGGTCCGGCGCGAGGATCTCGATCCGCAGCCCGGAGCCGTCCGCCGCGACGAGGGCGTCGCCTCTCTCGATCCGCTCGATCGGGATGCCGCGCTCCCGGATCCGCTCCGCGACGCGC
>JAFGKN010000636.1 GCA_016928605.1 Planctomycetota bacterium
CCATCTGCAATTGATGCAGTCGAGCCGGACGCCGGCCGGGAAAAGCGGTCGGGTCCAAGTCGGCCGGACACCCGAGGGCGAGAGGCGCTCCCGCCCTCGGGTGGCTGCCGCGTTGCTGCGATTTGCGGTGCCCGATGCGGTTCGATGCTTCCAGTGTCCAGGCCTTGGAGACCCTGGCCCGGAGTGCTGCCATCTGCCGTCAGCGTGGGCTCGCCTGCACCTGCACCGGCGCTGTCCGAGGCCGATAGGGCGCGTCTGATCTGCCTCGATCGCGCTGCGGGCGGGCGCTGCAGACTCGTGCTCGCGCGCCGGTCTCGTGAAGCGCGATCGGCGAGAGCGAGCCTCCGTGCCGCGGTGATGCCAACGGCGACGGGAGGACGGGTGGAAGCTCAGCGGTCTCCGTCTGGCGAGTCATCCTCGAGCGTACTACGGTCCTTGCCACGCCGGTGGGACGTGGGGCAGAATGACTGCGCGTATCCCTTGCCTGGGCACGCGCGCCGGGAGCGGCCGCGGAGGTTCAGCATCTCGAGGTCGACGGTCGACATGGAACAGGCTTTCGAACCCAGAGGAATCGCCGAGCGGGCCGCCGTGGTCATCCTGGCCGCGGGGAAGGGCACCCGCATGGGGCGCGCCGACCGCGCCAAGGTCTGCTTCGAGATCGACGGCAAGCCTGCCATCAACGGCATCATCGAGGCGTTCAAGCGGCGGCGCTTCCGCACCTTCCTGGTCGTCGTCGGCGCCCTCGCGGAGCAGGTCATGGAGGCGGTCGCCCGCGAGCATCCCGAGGTGACGTTCGTGTTCCAGGGCGAGCAGCTCGGGACCGGCCATGCGGCGCGGAGGGCCGCGGCGGCCCTTCGGTCCCTCGGTCACGAAGGTCCGGTGCTCGTCGCCATGGGCGACAAGCACGTCGAGCCGGAGGCGATCCAGGCGCTGGTCGACGGCTTCATCAAGCAGCGGGCGGACTTCGCGCTCTTGACCATCCCCAGGACGAGACGCACCGCGATGTCGGGCGGAAGGGTGTGCTGCGATCGCGGCGGGCAAGCGCTGGCCATCGTCGAGAAGCCGGACCTCGCCCGCCAGGCCGTTGCCGATGATCTCCGCTCTCTGCTGGCGAGGGGCAAGAAGATCACCCGGGAGACGGTGCTCCGGATCGCGGCGGAGCATCTGCCGGAGAGAAAGAAGCGCGAAGCGGTCCTGGGCGATCTGCTGAAGCTCGGCGAGGGGAAATCCGAGGTGTCCCGGCAGTGCCTTCAGGGCCTGCTCCGGTGTGACGGATGGAGCCTCACGGTCGGCGGCCGTGTACGGACGGCGGATGCGGTCGAGCGCATGGCGGTGGGCATCAACCCGAGCATGTATCTCTTCACCGGCGAGGCCTTCCAGCAGGCCGTCGGGATGCTGACGAACGACAACGCGCAGGGGGAGTACTACCTCACCGACGCTGTGCATCACCTCGCCGGCATCGCGGACCGCGACGGGAATCCGCGGTTCCGGGTGAGGGCCGTGCCCGTGAAGGACCCCGACCTCGTGCAGGGCTTCAACTCGCCCGATGACCTGCTCGCCATCCAGGACTACCTGCGGCGGCGACGGAAGCGGTCGGCCGCGCGCGCCGAAGCGGGGCCTCGGCTGAGCCGGAAGGAGTACGCCGCCTGCGGGGAGTGGATCGAGCGGCTCGAGCAGGGCGGTCCCCGTCTCGCGAGGTGGCTGAGGGGGATCTACGGGGACGACTCGGCGCTGCACGAGGAGAAACGAAAGACCCTCCGGGCCGTTCTCAGGCGCTACGGAGAGCGCTTCGGGTTCGAGCAGAGGGTCGTGATCGTGCGGGCGCCCGGACGGATCAACCTCATGGGGCGCCACGTGGACCACCGCGGCGGCCACAACAACTTCCTCGCGATCCACAGGGAGACCATCGCGGCGGTCGGGCTCCGGCAGGACGACCGCGTCATCGCGGTGAACGTCGAGCCGCGCAGGTTCGCGCCCGTGGAGTTCTCCATCCGCGACCTCATCGGGAGGTTCGCGTGGAGCGACTGGCTCAACTTCGTCAACAGCGACTGGGTGCGAAACCTCCTCCGCTCCGCGGCCGGCGACTGGGGGAACTACATCAAGGCGGCGATGCTGCGGCTCCAGAATGCCTATCAGGACCTCAGGATCCGGGGGCTGAACGTCGCGCTCGCCGGCGACGTCCCGATCGCGGCGGGCTTGAGCAGCAGCTCCACCATCGTCGTCGCCACGCTCCAGGCGGCCATCGCCCTGAACAACCTCGAGCTCACGAGCCAGCAGTTCATCGACATGTGCGGCGAGGGCGAGTGGTTCGTGGGGTCGCGCGGGGGATCCGGCGACCACGCGGCCATCTCTCTGGGACAGCGCGGCAAGATCGCACAGGTGGGCTATCTGCCGTTCCGCGTCGAGAAGATCATCGAGGCGCCTCGCGACTACCGCGTCGTCATCGCCGACAGCCACATCAAGGCCCCGAAGAGCAAGGAGGCGCGGCACCAGTTCAACGCGCGGATCGCGAGCTACAACCTCGGGCTCGCGATCCTCAAGCAGCGCTGTCCCGAGTACTCCGCGGCGCTCGAGCACGTGCGGGACATCGATCC
>JAFGKN010000008.1 GCA_016928605.1 Planctomycetota bacterium
CCTCCTCGGCTCCTTCCGGCCGCCTCGGCGTGCGCGAGGGAGAGATGCAGCAGCGACGGGAGGGCGGAGGTGAGCAGGCACTCCTGGAACTCCTCGTACGTCCGCTCATAGACCGCGATCGCCTCCGTCGGGGTCCCGTCGCGCAGGTGGCTCGCTGCCACGTGAAGACGTGCGCGGAGGCGCCAGAGCGCCTCCAGCTCCTCCGATCGAAGGATCTCTTCCAGTGCGCTCCTCCGCTCCGCCTCGCCGGTCCGGGTCCAGGAGAGTCGCAGAGCGCCCTCGAACTCGGCGGGCATCGCGCCCTCGGCGGCGATGTCCCTCTCGGGAGGCGCCCCGCCGCCGAGCGGCGCCCACAGCGCTCCGTCGCGACCGATGAAGAAGGGGACCCCGAGAAAGGGATGGACGCGCAGGATCGCCTCGATGCGACGAGGATCGGTGCCCGCGTCGACGAGCGCGTCCAGGGCCGTTTCCTGGCGAGCCGCGAGGAGTGGCAGGATCCGCCGCATCTGGTTCTCTGCCGACCGGCGCTCGGTCTCGAGCAGGATTCCCTGCATGTCGCGGTGCTGGCTGATCGTGAGGTGGATGCCGATCCCGCAGACCACCGCCGTCGTGAGGGCGACGCCGTAGAGGATGCAGAGCAGGATGCGATGGGTGAAGAAGCGACGCATGATTGACAGTCTAACCCGCAGAGCGCTAGATAGTTGTCGTCTCTTGTAAGAGTCCCTGCCGAGATGGGCGCTCCGCAGCCGGCCAGAGTCCGGCTGGCCCGCCGGGATGGGCTCCAGGCTTGATGCGATTCCTTCGCCCGGTCTCGCAGGCCGGGGAACGCGATCCGAAGGGAGAACCTGACGTGACCCGGGCCGCAGACGCCGCACACGCGGATACCGCGTATATCGTATTCGACACCGAGTCGGTCGTCGACGGGGCTCTCCTGGCTCGATCCCTCTACCCGGATCTCCGCCTCTCGCCGGAGGCTGCGGTCTTGCACTTCCAGAAGGAGCAGGCGGGCGAGGCCGATCCGGAGTCGGTGTTCGTGCCCGTGGCCTTTCACGTTCCGGTCGCCATCGCGGTGGCGCGGGTGCGTCCCGATTTGCGCCTGGCGGATGTCTCGAGCCTCGATGCGCCCCGGTTCGATCCCCGCGAGATGGTGGAGCTTTTCTGGAAGGGGGTGCAGTTCTACGACCGCTCGGTTCTGGTCGACTTCAACGGGCGCGGCTTCGACATCCCCCTCCTCACCCTCTCGGCGTTCCGTTTCGGCATCTCCGCACCCCGCTACTTCGACGATCAGGACCGCTTCGGCTTTCGCTACCGGTTCACGCCGAAGCACCTCGATCTCCTCGAGTGGATCACCGAGTACGGCGCCTACCGCCTCCGGGGCGGCCTGAACCTGCTCGCCAAGATTCTCGGTAAGCCCGGCAAGATGGGCGTGAGCGGCAGCAGAGTCGCGGAGCTCCACGCCGCCGGCAAGATCCAGGAGATCAACGACTACTGCTTGCACGACGCGCTCGACACGTACTTCGTGTTCCTCAGGACACGCGTACTCGCGGGCAAGATCAGCCTTGACGAGGAGCAGCACATCGTGAAGGAGACGGAGACCTGGCTGGAGAGCCGGGTCGAGAAGTGCCCGGCGCTGCGGGTTTACCTCGAGAACTTCGGCCACTGGGATCCGAGGCCCTTCCTGTGAGGGAGCGCCGCGGCAGGCCCGCGGATTTCTTCGTGCTTTCCCCGCAGCGGGATGAAAGAATGCGGCCTGGCAGGCAGGGGGAGATGCAAGCGGACGGTGTGCAGGAATTGCCGCAGGAATTGCCATGAAGCTGATCATCGCGATCATCCAGCCCTCGCGGCTGGAGGCGGTCAAGGAGGAGCTGAGCAAGGCGGAGGTGTTTCGCCTCACCGTGAGCGACGTGCAGGGCCTCGGGCGCCAGAGAGGGCACACCGAGGTCTACCGCGGCCACGAGTACGAGGTGAACCTCATCCGGAAGGTGAAGCTGGAGATCGGCGTCAACGAGGAGTTCGTCGGGCCGACGATCGAGGCGATTCTGCGGGGCGGGCGCTCGGGGCCGGAGGGCGAGATCGGCGACGGCAAGATCTTCGTGCTGCCCCTCGATGACGTGGTGAGGATCCGCACGGGAGAGAGGGGGCCGGAAGCTATCTAAGTGCCCCATTTCATAAGTCATTGTCAGTTTGAGCGGCCATTTCGTCCGCCGGCTTCGTCGCGAATGCTCGACGATCGACTCCGTTAAGATCGCCTGCGCTTCGCTCCTTGCTGGCGGGTCGAAATCGCTCGCCCAGGCCGCCTTTCCGTCTTGCATGACCGCGCCAGAGATCTGCACAACAATTTGTGAAATCCGGCACTCAGCGCGGCGGCTCCCCGGATCACGACCCGTTGTCGTGGAAATCCTCCGCCCTGTCGGGGCTCTCGGAGGGGGTTGACTTGACGACCAGCCAGTAGGCCACGCTCGTGGCCAGCACCACGGCGGCGAGCGCCAGGATGAGCGGGGGATCCAGCTCCTGCAGGTCGAGGATGATGACCTTCCGCGCGATGGCCATCAGCGCCGTGGCGAGGACGATCTTCACATGGATGACGTCCTCGCGGAGATAGATGGTGATGTTGACGAAGATCTCGATGGCGATCAGCACGGCCATGAAGGCGCCGAACGTGGCCAGGATGTCGCTGATCTGGAGAAGGAAGTGAGGCGGCTCCCGGAGTCTCTCGTAGAGAACCCAGATCACGTCCGCCACTCCCATGAAGATGACGAAGACCATCAAGA
>JAFGKN010000637.1 GCA_016928605.1 Planctomycetota bacterium
CGAGCTGCCGCCAGCGAGACTTGTCGGCGGCCTCGAGGCGATAGCTCCAGAGCCCCGTAGGCTCCTCCTCGGCATCCTCGACCATCTTCCGGGCGAGGAAGTCCGTCACCCATCCCGGGTGATTCCGGTAGAGAACCTCGAAGAGGGTCGAGAGGAGAACGCCGGGCCCGTCATCCCAGAGTCTCCCTCCGTCGAGATCGAGAGCCATCTCGCGGCGATGGTACGCCTCCCCCGCGCGGCGCGCCTCGTCCCGGCGGGCCGGGTCGTCGATGTACCAGAGGACGCCCGCGATGCGCGGGAGGCTCAGGATGTCGCGATAGTCGAGCAGGGCGAGGGCCGCGAGCGTCCTGACGAGCGGATGCTCGTCGTCGAGCCCCTCGCGCAGGAGGGGAAGAACGAACTCGCGCCGGCTTCCCTCGAGGGAGCGGAAGGCGCGGGCCCGCACGAGGGGATCGGGATCCGAGAGCGCCAGCTCCCGCAGGGCGGCAAGGCAGGCGGGATCGAACGGATCCTCGTCGAGCGATGCATCCTCGGCATCCTCGGCATCCTCGGCAGCCCCGGCATCCTGCGAATCGTCGCCCTCGGCCTCGCCGGCCATGAGCGAGCTCTCGCGCTGGCGCCAGTAGAACCGGTCCCAGTCGAGCGAGCCCCCGAGCTCCCGTCCCAGCTGGACCGCAAGGCACCAGCGGCCCAGGTGGGAGTCTCCGAGGAGTTCCCGCCATCGCTCGACGCCCTCCGATCCATCGAGCGTCGCGAGAACGAGCGGTGCGAGCTGAGGAGGGCCTCCGGGCGCGCGGCGCTGCAGCTCGCGGACCGCTGCGGGCTCTGCCCTGCGGGCGAAGGCGTAGGCGATGCTGCTCAACGCCAGCAGATCTTCCGTGCCGGCGGCGAGCTCCACGAGGCTGCCCGCCTCCTCCGGCGGCATCAGCTCGAGGTGCGTGGCCAGGAGATAGCGCGCGTCGCGGTCGAGGCCAGCCTCGCGGAGCCGGCGGTATCCCTCGAGCGCGGCGCGGCTCCCCGCGGCGTGGGGCTTTTCCCGGCCGAAGAAGGCGTCGGCGTCGATGGGCTCTCCCGCCGCCAGTCGATCGACCGGGGAGGCCCGCACGGGCTGCAGGAACTCCCCGGCCCACTCAGGCACCGGCGGAGCGCCTTCGTCCTGGATGCGCCGGAGCCATCGCTCGTCCGTGAGCGGCCCTTCCTCGAGAGGCGTCGCCACCTCGTAGTAGCTGAAGACGCCGCCCCGGTAGAGCTGCAGGCCGGCGGGAAACGTGATCTCCTGCCGGGTGGAGGGGTCGACGTCGACCTCCGCGGGCGCATCCCGGATGACGTAGATCTCGAGCGCGCGCCCGACGGCCGTCGAGATCTGAAGCGGCGGAAGCCTCCGCGTGGCGTCGCGGACGAAGCCGACCGCGAAGGGCATGTCGTCGTCTGGCGCCAGAGGCTCTTTTGCGAAATGGAGCTCGCCCAGCGTCCTGCCATAGTCTGCGAGGAGACTCCGCTCATCGGGAGTCAGCGGCTCCCGGGCGATCTGCTTGCGCGCGATGCGGCCCAGGGAGCGGCACAGGCCCGCGAACCTCTGCAGATTTCTCCGGACCGCGCCGGCGTCGGGAAGCCCCCCGAGGCAGTCTTCGTCGTCGGCGCCCGGCTCCGGCAGGCGGCTCTCATCGAGGGCTCCATGGCGGTCGAGCCACACCTCGGTCCGTAGGGTCAGATCGGCGAGCTCCTCGAAGACCCGGGGATACGGCGAGACGTAGCCAGCGCGCTGGCGGACGACGCCGTAGACCACGACCTCGGGCTTGCGGTGGAGGTCGAAGGCGTGGCGGAGCGCCGTCCAGCCGGCGAGCAGGGTCCAGGTGCACTTCGTCCTCCAGGCGGGGTTCCGGCAGAACGGCGGAGCGCGGCCATCCGGCTCCTCGAGGATGCCCGCGAGCACCTCGAGGCCGCGGGCATAGAGGCTCTCCTCCCTCTCTCTCCAGAGATCCGCTCCGGCGCCGCGCGCGATGGAGATCCCCTCGGCCGTCGCCGGCCCGGGGGCGCGGAGGAGAAGATGCTCGGCCCGCGGATCGCCCATGGCCAGGGCCACGTGAAGGGGCGAGGGAACCACCTCTCGGAGAGCGAAGACCTCCGTCAACCGGCGGTCCCACGGCGAGCGCAGGGGGAGGAGCCGGACGGCGCGCCGGTCTCCGGCGTCGATCGCCGCCGGGAGCTCCAGGGGCGAGACGTCCTGGTGCGGCGGCGGGCCCAGCATCTCGCGGAGCGCGAGACCGAACGCTGCGTGCAACCGGCGGATCTCCTCGTCGCGAACGAGGGCGCGAGACAGGAGTCTCGCGCAGCGCCACTCCGCGTCCTCCGACAGGCGGAATCCGGCCAGGCCGAACCATCGGGCCGCGCGCCAGTATCCTGAGAGCCGGCTCTCGCGGGCATAGAAGCCGTCGGGCGTGAGGTCCCCGTAAGGGAACGTGCACCCCTCCGGGTCGGCTCCGAGGGGATCCGCGTCTCGGCTTGCGAAGAGTCCGATGGCCGGAGCGCCCCGGCCGATGCGCTCGAGCTCCTCGCCGGCCCAGCCGCGCGCCCGCGGCGTCAGGCCATCGGGCAGGACGTCTCCCTGCTGCAAGGCGAGGCCCACGGCCGCCCACGCGAGCAGCCGGTCCTTCGCCTCGACGGCTCTTTCATCGGTCGCCTCGAGCTCCGCGAGCCGGCGGAGCAGCCCCTGCGAGAGATGCCGCAACCGCGCAGCCTGAGCCCTCTCCAGGAGGCGCATCCCGTGCTCCAGGATCACCTGGTAGGCGCGAAACGCGCTGTCGACGGTCACGAAGGGAGGAAGAGGGCCTTCGCCCCGGATGCTTGCCTCCAGATCCAGATACGGCGAGAAGATCTGGAGATGCTCCCTCTGCACCACGGCGAAGCCGCAGCGAGACAGCTGCTCCCGCAGCACGGGATCCTGCGGGAAGTGCACGATTCCCTGCACCTGCGAGAGATCGTACGGGGGAGCAGCAGGGCTCTCCGCGTCCGTGCCGGCGGCCAGCGAGCAGCCGCCGAGGAGCCCCGCCAGCAGGGCTGCCCCTGCCATCCGTCGGCCCGCGCGCTGCGAATCCGCTGCGGTCATCAGCGCTCTCCCTCTGCCGGAAGGTCGCCCGCGGCGATGCTGCAGCGCCGTCCGAGCCGTCCAGGCCGGTCCTCGAGGCCGGGGTCCGAGATCCCTTCCGCCCGGCGCTCGCCGCGGCTGACGGTAGGACGCGCGAGGCCCGCCTTCCGTTGCACACCGGCCCATCGGCGCCGCAGCCGCACGCGCCAGTCAACGCCCCGCCGAGTGCGAGAGCCATGAAGAGCGCCGGAAGCCTGCCAGGCGCGCCGAGGCACCGCGCCGGCCGGTCCGTGCCGCAACGCGCGCCCCGGCAGCCCGCCGGCCCTCGCGGCGCCGTTGTGGAATCGGGCCGATGCGGTACCCTGGAGCCGCGGCGGAGACCGCTCCGCCCGCTTCCATCCCCTCGCACCCCGTCTGGATCGCCACACCATGCTGGACTCGAAAGCGCTGCTCGTCCTCGGCCTCGTGTGTCTCTGTCCCATCTACGCCCGCGCGGACGGCCTCGCGGAGAGCTTCCGGGATCCGCCCGATGCGGCGCGGCCGGGAGTCTACTGGTACTTCATGGACGGCAACCTGTCGCGCGAGGGCATGACCCGCGACCTCGAGTCGATGCGGGCGGCGGGGATCGGACACCTCGTCTTCCTCGAGGTCGACGTGGGCGTCCCGCGCGGTCCGGTGAGCTTCCTGAGCGAGCCGTGGCAGGATCTGTTCGCCCACGCGGTCCGCGAGGCCGAGCGGCTCGGCATCGAGATCACCCTCGGCTCCGGGCCGGGCTGGGCCGGCAGCGGCGGCCCGTGGGTCGAGCTCGAGCGGTCGATGCAGCATCTCGTGGCCAGCGAGGTCGAGGTGGAGGGGCCGCGGAGGTTCGAGGGGACGCTCGCCGCGGCGCCGCCGCGGCGACCGTTCTTCGGCGACGTCCCCGCGGTGATGCGGGCGCGGTGGGAGTCCTTCTTCAGGGACGTGGCGGTGCTCGCGTTTCCCGCTCCGGCCGCCGACGCGCGGATCCCCGACATCGACGAGAAGGCGCTCTACTACCGCGCGCCGTTCTCATCCCAGCCGGGCGTCAAGCCCTGGATCGAGGCGCCGGCCGAGTATCCCCCCGACCCGCCGGGCGCCGCGGTTCCCGTCGGGGAGGTGATCGACCTGACGGATCGGATGAGGCCCGATGGCTCGCTCGACTGGCAGGTTCCCGAGGGCCGGTGGGTGGTGCAGCGGTTCGTCAGCCGCAGCAGCGGCGCATCCACGCGTCCCGCGCCGGCGCCGGGCGTCGGCTTCGAGTGCGACAAGCTCGACCGCGCGGCGCTGGACGCCCACTTCGACGCGTACGTCGGCAGGCTGCTGCGGAAGGTGGGCCCGCGGATGGAGGGCCGCGGCTGGACCATGCTCCACATCGACAGCTGGGAGATGGGCGCGCAGAACTGGTCGCCGAGGCTGCGCGATGAGTTCATCGCGCGGCGCGGCTACGACCCGCAGCCGTGGTATCCCGTCTACCTCGGCCGCATCATCGGAAGCCGGGAGCGGAGCGAGCGCTTCCTCTGGGACCTGCGCCTCACGGCCCAGGAGCTGGTCATCGAGAACCACGCGGGGCACCTGAAGGAGCTCGGCAGGAAGCACGGCTTCCGCCTCTCGATCGAGCCCTACGACATGAACCCGGCGACCGACTTCGACCTCGGCGCCGTGGCCGACGTGCCGATGTGCGAGTTCTGGAGCCTCGGCTTCGACACGACCTACAGCTGCCACGTGGCGGCGTCGATCGCCGCGGTGATGGGGCGCTCGGTGGTCGCCGCGGAGGCCTTCACCGCCGGGCACGAGGAGGCGTGGAGATACCATCCGGGATCCCTCAAGGACCAGGGCGACTGGGCCTTCGCCACAGGGATCAACCGCCTCACCTACCACACGTTCGCGCACAAGCCCGACGAGGGACGGCCCGGCATGGTGATGGGCCCCTACGGCGTGCACTGGGACCGCGGGCAGACGTGGTGGCCGATGGCCGGCGCCTACCACCGCTACATCTCGCGCTGCCAGCACCTGCTGCGCCAGGGACGCCGCGTCGCCGACGTCCTCTACCTCCTGCCGGAGGGAGCTCCCAACGTCTTCCAGCCGCCGGCGTCGGCGCTCGGCGGCAGCGACCGCCTGCCCGACCGGCGCGGCTACAACTTCGACGGCTGCTCGGCGCCGGCCCTCATCCGGCTGGCGGATGCGCGCGACGGCTGCGTCGTCTTCCCGAGCGGCGCGTCGTACCGGCTGCTGGTCCTCCCGGACCGCGACACCATGACGCCCGAGCTCCTGGGCAAGCTGGAGTCGCTGATCCGCGCGGGCGCCTGCGTCGTCGGAGCGCCGCCGCGGAGATCGCCGAGCCTCGTGAACCACCCCGACTGCGACCGCGAGGTCGCCCGCAGGGCCGAGGCGATCTGGGGGACCGCGAGCGCGCCCGCCGAGGAGACCGCGCGGCCGCTCGGCGAGGGTCGGATCATCTGGGGAGGGGCGCTGACCCGCAGGGATGCCGCACCGCCTCCGGCCATCCTCGATGCGCAGTGGATCTGGTATCCCGAGGGCGAGCCGGCCCGGTCCGCGCCCGTGGGCGCCGTCCTGCTGCGGCGTGAGTTCACCGTGCCCGGTGAGCCGAAGCTGGTTTCCGCACAACTCGAGATGACGGCGGACAACTCCTTCGCCGCCTCGCTCAACGGCGCGCCGGCCGGAGAGGGCTCGAACTTCCATCAGGTGGTCCGGATGGACGTCACCCGGACCGTGCGGAGCGGCGCGAACGTCCTCGCCGTCCGCGCGGAGAACGGCGGCGACTCGCCGAACCCGGCCGGCCTCATCGGCGCGCTGCGCCTCGAGCTCGCCGACGGATCTTCCCGGATCATCGCCACCGACGGCCGGTGGACCGCCTCCCGCCCCGGCGACGGCGCCGGAGCCTCGAAGCCCGCGAAGGCGCTGGGAGGTGCGGGGATGGCGCCGTGGCGTCTGAGCGCCCAGCCGGCCGCGCCCGAGCTCTACCCGCACTACGAGCGGACCGCCGCGATCCTCCGCGGCATGGGCATCCTGCCCGACTTCGAGTCTCCGGGGCCGGTGCGCACCACGCATCGCACGACCGAGGAGCGGGAGATCTACTTCGTGGCCAGCCGCTCCGACCAGAGAGTCGATACGACCGCCGCCTTCCGGGCGTCGGCCGGCGAGCCGGAGCTTTGGGATCCGCTCGGCGGCGGCATCCGGCGGCTGCCCCAGTTCACGCGCGCCGGCGGCCGGACCGAGATCCCGCTGCGCTTCGAGCCGCACGAGAGCTACTTCGTCGTCTTTCCGCGCCGGCCCGCCGCCGCGGCCGCTCCCGCAGCCCGCTCGAGCGCGAACTTCGCCGAGCTCGAGGAGATCGGATCGCTCGAGGGCCCGTGGGACGTCTCGTTCGACGCGGCCATGGGCGCTCCGGCCCGCGTCCGGTTCGACGCTCTCGAGGACTGGACGCTCCGTCCGGAGGCCGGCGTGCGGCACTACTCCGGCATCGCCGTCTACCGGAAGACCTTCGACCTTCCCCGCGCCTCGGGGGATCGTCCATCGCGGCTCTCCATCGACCTCGGAGAGGTGCAGGTCATGGCGCGAGTGCGGCTCAACGGCGCGGATTGCGGTGTGGCATGGACCGCGCCGTGGCGCGTGGACATCACCGGAGCGGCGAGATCCGCCGGCAACCGCCTGGAGATCGAGGTCGCCAATCTCTGGCCGAACCGGATGATCGGCGACGCAGCGTCGCCGGAGAAGGCCTACACCCGGACCACGTACCGCCCGTACCGCGCCGGGGATCCGCTCCTCCCTTCGGGACTCCTCGGGCCCGTCCGGCTGATGCGGGTCGCCGCTCCGGACAGCCGCTGAGGCCAGGCGGGAGAGCGCATCGCGGGTTCACGGTTACGGAGAGCTTTTGGAGATTCCACCTGACCGGCCGGCCGGTTATCGTCAGGAGTCCTGATGTCTGCCGCCCAGACCCGACCAGGAGTACCGACATGAGCTCGATGCATGCACCGGAAGCCCTCTCGCCGACACGCGCTCTCTGGATCCTCATCCTGATCCTCGCCTGCGCTCCTCTCGCGGCCGAGGAGGCGCTCGATCTCTTCCGCTTCTCCGCCGGCTTCGACCTCGCTGCCGTCCAGACCCAGGACGCGAAGGCATCGATCGCCGGCTCGGGCGGCGAGAGCCGGCTGCGCGTCGAGACCGGCGTCGAGTCGCCGTGGCCGGGGATCACGCTCAAGGCCCCGGAGGGATCGTGGGATCTCTCCCGCCGCGCGTTCCTGTCGCTGGAGGTGGCGAACCGGGGCGAGGCGAGCGCCACCATCTATTGCCGCGTCGACAATCCCGGCGCGGACGGCCGCAAGAACTGCGTGACCGGCTCCGCGGCCCTCGACGCCGGCCGCAGCGGCTCGATCCTCATCCAGATCCAGCCCCGCATCCCCGGCGCGGAGAAGCTCCAGTTCATCGGGATGCGCGGGAATCCGCCGGTCACATCCGCGCTGGATCCCGCGAGCGTGACGCAGCTCGTGATCTTCGCGGGCCCCGCCCGAGCGGCTCACGTCTTCGAGATTTCCTCGATCCGCGCGGGCGGAGAGCGCGGCCCGGCGCCGGAGAGCGTCTCCGCCGAGACCTTCTTCCCGATGATCGACGAGCTCGGGCAGTACATCCACAAGGAGTGGCCGGGGAAGAACCGCTCCGTCGAGGATCTGAAGGCGGCGAGGGAGGCCGAGGAGAAGGAGCTGGCCGCGCGGCCAGGGCCTCCCGACCGCAGCCGCTACGGAGGATGGGCGAAGGGCCCGCAGCTCGAGGCGACAGGTTTCTTCCGCGCGGAGAAGCTGGGCGGCAAGTGGTGGCTCGTCGATCCGGACGGGAGGCTCTTCTGGTCGCACGGCATCGACTGCGTCCGCAGCAGCAACGCCACGCCGATCACCGACCGCGAGC
>JAFGKN010000638.1 GCA_016928605.1 Planctomycetota bacterium
CGTAACCGAACACCTTGATCGCCAGATCGCTTTTCAGGCCCGAGATGAGCTCGTTGACCCGCAGGGCGATCGGTTGGCTGAAAGCCGGGCGGATGCCGGGCACGCGTGCGAGCCGCTCCTGGATCGCGGCGACGAGCTCCTCCTTGTTGCGGCCCGTCTTCCAGGCGCGCCGGGGTTTAAGCATGATCAGAAGATCCGTCTGTTCGGGGCCCATCGGGTCCTCGGAGATCTCGGCGCGCCCGGTCTTGGAGACGACCGTCTCGATTTCGGGGAACTCGAGCAGCGCATTCTCCAGGTAGGTGGCGGTCGCCACGGCGCCGTCCAGGCCGGCATTGGGCAGCCGGACGACGTTGATCGCGATGGCGCCCTCGTCGAGCGCGGGCAGGAACTCCGATCCCAGTAGGGGCGTCAGGGCCAGCGTGACGGCGAAGATCCCGGCAGCGACGGCGAGCGTGAGCCCACGGCGGCGCATCGCCACGGCCAGCACGGCCAGATAGCGTCCTTTCAGGGCCTGGAGCAGGCGCGGCTCCTCTAGCCGCTGCGCCGAGCGCAGCAGGTAGCTGAGCGCGACCGGTACGATCGTGAGCGCCGCCACCAGCGAGCCGAGCATGGCGAAGACCATCGTCAGCGCCAGGGGCTTGAACATCTTGCCTTCCATGCCCTCGAGCGAGAAGAGCGGCAGGAAGACGAGGATGATCGTGAGGATCGAGAAGGTGATCGGCCGCGCGACCTCTCGCACCGCGCGGCCGAAGAGCGCGGGGTTCGGCCTCCCATCACCCTCGCGCACGTGCCGAGCGATGTTTTCAGTCACGACGATCGATCCGTCGACAACCATCCCGATCGCGATCGCCAAGCCGCCCAGGGTCATCAGGTTGGCGGTTACCCCGGAAGCGCCCATCAGGATGAAGGCGCACAGCGCAGTGAAGGGAAGGCTGAGGGCCGTGACGAGCGCTGTGCGCAGGTGGCCCACCGCCAGGAACAACACCAACACCACCAGGATCCCGCCCTGCCACAGCGCGCTCGACACGGTGCGGATCACGGCGCTGACCAGGTCCGTGCGGTCGTAGAAGACGTCGACGCTCACGCCCTCGGGCAGGGAACGCTCGATGGCGGGTAAGGCGCGCTTGACGCGCTCGACGACCTGCTTCGAGTTCTCATCCTTGAGCATGATCACCATGCCGGCCGCAACCTCGCCGTGCCCGTCGCGCGAAACGGCGCCCAGCCGCGTCATGTGCCCCGGAACCACGTCGGCCACCTGCGACAGGTACACGGGCGTGCCATCCTCGGCGTGGAGCACGACGTCGCGGATGTCCTGCTCGGAGCCGAAGAGCCCCACGCTGCGGATGTTCTCCTGCTCCCATTCCTTGACGATGAAGCCGCCGCCGGCATTGGCGTTGTTCGCGGCCAGCGCATCCAGGATGTCGCGCAGCGTGACGTCGTATTCCAGCAGGCGTTGCGGGTCGACGACCACGTGGATCTGCTTGACCCGTCCGCCGAAGCTGTTGACCTCGTTCACGCCGGGGATTGCGCGCAGGCGCGGCGCGACCATCCAGTCCTGGAGCGTGCGCAGCTCCGTGAGGTCGTGCCGGTCGCTGGCGAGCGAGTATTGGAAGACCTCGCCCAATCCGGTGCTGATCGGCCCCATCTCAGGCTCGGTGCCCGGCGGGAGCTGCTCGCGCGCGAGCTGCAGCCGCTCGAAGACGACCTGGCGGGCGAAGTAGGTGTCGACGCGGTCCTCGAAGACCACGACCACCTGCGAGAGCGCGGGACGGGACGTCGACCGCACCTCGCGGACGTCGGGGAGTCCCTGCATCGCCAGCTCGATGGGGAACGTGACCTGCCGCTCGACGTCGAGCGGAGTCATCCCCGGCGCCTCGGTCAGCACCATTACCTGGACGTTCGTGACGTCGGGGAAGGCGTCGACCGGCAGCGAGACCCAGGCGGCGGCGCCGGCTCCGGCGACCGCGAGCGCGGCGACGATCACCAGCAGGCGCTGGCCCAGGACGAAGCGGATCAATCCGTCGAGCATCGGTCCCTCCCGAGCGGGTGCTCGTGCCTCCTTGGTGGACTCGAACTCCGGCGGCCGCTAGTCCGCACAGCCGGCTCCCATCTGCTCGCGCAGCACATCGGACTTGAGGAGGAACGCTCCCCTTGTCACGACGGCCTCATCCGGGTCGAGGCCGCCGAGGATCTCCACCCATCCGCTCAGCTCGCGCCCCGTCTCCACGCGGCGGCGGATGTAGCAGTCATCCTCGAGGCGCCGGAACACGAAACGATCGCCGCCGCCCTGGAGCACGGCCTCGGCCGGCACGGCGAGCATCTCCTCCCGTGCTGGCAGGCCGATCCGCAGGCGGCAGAACATCCCCGGCCGGAGCAACGAGCCGGCGTTCTCGACGGCGGCGCGCACCTGGACCGTCCGCGTCGCAGGATCCATGGTCGCGCCCACGTAGTCCACGGTGCCGTGGAACGTCCGCCCCGGGAGCTCGCCCGCGGTCACCTCCGCGCGCAGCGGTCCCCGGCGCCGCTCATCGAGGATCGTCGCGAGATCCCCGCCGTGGACGCGCCCCCAGGCCCAGAGCGTCCGCAGGTCGGAGAGGAGCAGGGCGTCGCTGCCGGGCTCGGCCAGCTCTCCGCGCGCGACGCGCTTCTGGATGATCGTCCCCGCGAAGGGGGCCCGCACCCGGAGGACGGGCGCCCCGGCAGGATCCGAGCCGCTGCCGAGCGCTGCGATCTCCTCCTCATCGAGCCCCAGGACGCGCAGCTGGTGCTCGACGGCCTCGAGCTCGGCCTGGAGCCTCTCGATCTGCATCTGCGCCTCGATCAGATCCGGCTCGGAGGCGATCTTCCGCTCGAAGAGCGCCCTCTCGCGCTCGAGGTTCCTCGCCGCGAGCGCCAGGAGCGAGCGCGTCCTGCGGCAGGCGGCAGCCGCCCCGCCGAGCTCGACGCTCTCGATCTCGAGCAGCAGAGCGCCCTTCGCCACGACCTCGCCGATGTCCACGCTGACGGACCGGACGATGCCGGAGATCAGGGGGCTGATGCGGGCCGTCAGAGCTTCGTTGGTCCGGATCTCGCCGATGATGTCGAGCGCGCGGTCGACGGCGCGGCGCGAGACCTTCTCCACGCGCACGAGCGCCTCGCCTCCGCGGGCGGGGGCGCTCAGCAGGTCCGGGCTCAGCTCGACGACGCCCACCTCGTAGCGGCAGCTCCGGCAGCGGTAGGCCCGCGCGGAGTGCTCGCAGCGGCGGGCGCGGATCTCATCGAGGGAGAGATCGAGATCCGACGCGTGCGCGCGGCCGCCCTTTCCCGCTGCGTCTCCCTCTCCATGCTCTTCCGCGCAGCGATCGCTCCGAGGGCTCACCTCCGCGTCCGTCGGGCAGCAGGCAACCCCGGCGGCCTCGTCTGTCGCCGCTGCCGGTCGGAATCGACTCCAGAGGGCCGGTCCCATGGTGAAGGCCGCGGCCGCCAGCAGGCAGGCCGAGGCGATGAGCATCCAGCGGGTGGTGGACTTCCTGTTCATCTCAGCGTTCCTCCGTGAAAGGACTCGAAGGTGTACCGCGCGGGGCAGCCCTGGCGCCGCCGGGCGCATCGCTCGCTCGGAGCAGGATCCTCGAGAGGGGAAGCCCCACGGCGCTCTCGAGCTCCGGGATGGAGAGCGCGAACGCACGGAGCTGCGCCGTGTAGGATCGGCGCGCATCCAGGTAGCGGCGCTCGGCCTCGAGAACCGAAAGGAATCCGGTGCGGCCCAGCCGGAAGGACTCCTGCGCGAGCTCGAGGTTTTCCTTCTCGAGCGGCAGCAGCTCGCTCGAGTGGAGATCGACCAGCTCCGCCGCGGCCACGAATCGCTCGTGGGCCGTGCGGACCTCCGCGATGGCGGCGGTCTCGAGCGCCTCGAGCCGCCGGCGGGCCTGATCTCGCTCGAGCTCCGCCTTTGCGATGCCGGCCTGGTTCTGGTCGAAGATGGGCAGCTCGATGTCGAACGCGGGACCCACCGCCGCTTTGCTCGTCCCCTTGCTTTCGACGGCGACGCCCGCTCCCACGCGCCGCAGGAAGAGCCGTTTCTCGAGCGCCACCGTCTCATCGGCCGAGGCCACCGCTGCGCGTGCAGCCTGCAGGTCGAGCCTCTGCTCGCGGGCGATCTCCAGGGCTCGGGCGACGCTGATCCCGGCCGCGAGCGACCCCGGAATCTCCTCGATCAGCCGGATGCCGTCCGGCGGCGTCGAGAGACCCATCCGGGCGCAGAGCGCCTGCCGCGCCTCGATGAGCTCGAGCCGTGCCTTCCGCGTGATGATCCGCTGCTGGAGGAGCTCGGAGCGGACGGCGTTGACGTCGATCTCGGTCGCCGCTCCCGCCTGCTGCCGCTCCGCGGTCAAGGTGAGCAACTCCCCGAGGATGCGGGAGTTCTCCTCCTCGATCTCGAGCCTGCGCTTCGCAGCGACCGCGGAGAAGAAGGCTGCCTTGGTCTGGGCCGCCAGCCGCGCCGCATCGCGGGCGACGGAGAGGACCGTCTCCTCGACCCTTCGCTCTGCGATCTGCTGGCGCTTTGGCATCTGCCAGATCTCGATCAGGTTCGCGATCAGGTCCGCCTCGGCGCCAGCCGCTCCCCCGGATGCCGGCAGCCGGACGAGCGCCGAGAGCGAGGGATTGGAGAGCAGCCCCGCCTGCACGGCCTGCGCCCGCGAGATGCCGACTTCGAGGAGCCGCGCCTGGATCTCCCGGCTCTGGAGGAGCGCGACGCGGACCGCGCCCTCAGCGTCGACTCCAGCCGCGAGGATGTCCTCGACCTGGCGCCGGGCGAGCGCCTCGTCGCCGGGGAGCATCATCGCGTCGATGCCGGTAGCTTCCCCGACGCGCTCGGCGACGCGGGCATAGTCCGGGCGCGGATCGACGGACGCGCAGCCGTCGACGAGGATGAGAACAAGCATGAGGATGGGGGCCTGCAGAGCCCCCGAGGCAGATCGCTCGAGCATCGGGTGGAACCTCGCAGCCATCTCGAGTGAGGGCCATCGAAATGCACCGGCGGCAGGCGGACCTGGCGGCCTGAGAACGAGAGGCCGGCGCCGAAACGGTCGGCGGCGGGGGAGCGAGATTCAGAGGAGGAGAGGGCGATCGGCGGGGGGATAGGGGATGGTCGCGCGCGGCCCCTCGCGCTGCCTGTCCTGCGAGCGCGGGTCGGCTCCTGCGAGATAGGTACCGATGCCGGCGGAGGCCGCGAGCGCCGGCGAGCCGCTCTGGAGCGAGAGATCGAGAGGCTGCGGAGAGCCGCGGTCCTTGAGAGCCGGCGGAGCGTCGGGCAACCAGCTCTTGCAGGGATCCTCCTCGCAGCCGTCGTGCGAGCACTCCCCGGCGCTCTCCCTGCCGGTCTGCGAGTGGCCCGGCGGATCGACGTGTTCATGCGCTTCCCGTGCGGCGCTCTCGCAGAAGCAGGGGTGCGGGATCAGCCCCCCCAGGCAGAGCGTGGGCAGGAGCGCGGCCCCGAGGACGCCCGCGAGGCCCAGCAGGGGAGATTTCGAGGATCTCGATCGCATGACCGGAGTGTACCGTCCGCACAGGAGCCTTCGCAAACAAAAGCCGCGGCGGAGGCCCTCGCTCGCGAGGGGGGCTCCGCCGCGGCTCCGCGGGCCGCGCGGCGTACCTTGCTGCCTGTCAGAAGGCCAGCTGGAAGCGCAGCTGCACGGCGTGGAGGTCGTCGACTCCCTCGAGGTGGGAGAAGATGTACTCGGCGATGACCTTGTAGTTCGGGTTGAGGTACCAGCCCGTGCCGGCGGTGACGTCGTGGATCGTCCCGCCGTCGACGCCGCTCTTGCCCCCGAGGTCGAGGTAGGAGTAGCGGGCGACGAGCTCGATGGCGCCGGTGCCGCCGTCGAAGACGTTCGAGCTCGGCTTGACCCTCTTGAAGATGCCGGCTGCCTGGTCGTAGGGCCGGTGCTCTCCGGTGACGATGTAGCTCGCCATCACGTAGAAGCCGTCGAAGTCCATGTCCGTCAGGCCGCCGGTGGCGTTGCACTCCGAGTGCATGTACTCGGCCTGCAGCGAGAGCGAGTCGATCACCAGCGCGGCCTCGAGGCCGATGCGGTGCTCCTCGCGCACGCCGAAGGTCCCGGTGTCGACGTAGCGCTGGGCGAGGTGCGACTCCGGCCGCTGGCGGTAGCGCCGCTCGTCGCCGTTCGGATTGCGATAGCTGTAGGCGACTCCGAGGTGGAGGAGCTGGTAGGCGTCCTCCATCATCCAGAGCGGCAGGGCGGTGATGCGGCCGGTCGCGTTGTACTGTCCGTCGCCGGCATCGAAGCCCCTGTCGTCGGTCTCGCGGAAGATGCCGACGGCCCAGAGCATGCGGTCGTCGAAGGCTGTCTTGTGGGCCATGGCGCCGGCGTTGCGCGCCGGGGCGAAGACGTTCGCGAGCGAGCGCTCCATGAAGGAGATGTCGTTCGAGCTCGTCAGCTCCTCGAGGCTGAAGGGCTCCTTGAAGTGCCCGACGCGGACGTTGGGAGCCCACGCGTAGGGCAGGTCCGTCACGCCCATGAAGACGTCCTTGAAGCCGACCACGCCGCCCTCGGTGACATTGGCATTCCGCGCGGCAAAGTCGTACTGCAGCTTGAACTCGAAGTACTTGTAGAGATCGCCGGAAATCTCGATGCGCGCCCGGCGGAACTCGATGCCATCCTGCGAGTCGGCCACGGCGTTCTTGAGGTCGGATCGGACCTCGTAGAAGGCCGTGTCGAGCTGGATGCGGCCGCCGATCTTCAGCTTGAAGGCGCCATCGAGCGTGTCGAGGCGCAGGCCGTCCTTCCAGTAGAAGTGGAAGTCGGTCGGCCTGCCTGCCGCCTCCTTCGCCGGGCTCTGCGTCACGAGCTGCTCGAGCCGCGCGAGCCTCTGCTCCACGCTCTCGGCCGGCGCGGCCTCCTCGGCCCGGGCCGCGCTCGCCGCGAGGCAGAGCCCACTGAGCAGTACCAGTAACCTGTTCCGCATGTGCTTCCTCCTTGTGAAAGGATTGCGGTGTTCGCGTACCTCTACCGTGAACCTGCTGTACGCCGCGGTCCTTGTAGCAAGCCACTGTAAAGACCGTGTGAGGGGACGGTCAAAACTCTGCTAGGCGCGGTTGCGGGGCCATCCTCGATGGACGGCGCCCTGGTTTCTGCCGCTCGCCCGAGCCGGTGAAGAACCGGCGGGCGACGTTCTCTTCACGCAGGTATTTGAGCACAGCCGCGGCGCGAAGACGAGCGCTTTCTCGAGTTTTTCGAGCGGAAGGCGGTTCCCATAAAGTCCAGCGGCAGCAGGCCTTCGGTCTCCTTTTCGCGCGCGGAATCAGCGCGCGGTCTCGCCGTCTGGCCAGATCAGCACGCAGTGGTTGCATGCCGGCTTCGCACCGTCCGGGCAGGTCGCTCTCCGGCGGCTTCGATCAGGGGCAGGGGGGATAGGACACGCAGGAGAGCTCGTCCGCGTGCGGATCCGTGCCGCACCCGGCGAAGGGCTCGGCGGGCGGAAGGCCTCCGAGGAAGAGATAGCCGAGCAGCCGGACCGCGTCGGTGATGTCGATGCCGCCCGAGTCGTCGATGTCGGCGCTCTTGACGCAGGAGGGCGCCTCGCCGCCGAGGAAGAGGTAGCCGAGCACGAAGACCGCGTCGGAGAGATCCAGCGAGGCATCGAGGTTGACCTCGCCGCGCCGGAAGAGCGTGGACGGCTCCGGGGGCTCGGCGCCGCAGTACTCGTAGGCGCCGATGTCGTAGCCGTTCCAGCAGGGGCGCTCCGTCCCGTCGAGGTCTACCGCAGTCGCGGCGTCCTCCGGCAGCGCGTCGATCGCGGGGGACTCGGGCCTCAGATGATAGTCGCCCTCATCGACGATGAAGTCGGGGAACGAGTAGCTCACTCCCTCGATCTCCACCGGTGTCCGTCGATCGAAGTCGAAGGTGCCGCGGCGGACGACCTCCGGACGGATCCCGATGAGGCAGTGCGCCGTCGTCCCTCGGATCCGAGCGCCGGACTCATCCCACAGGATGCAGGCCAGCGCCACCATGTTGCTGGATGTCGCGGGTGCGTCGACCGTGTAGCCGTCTGTCGCACGGTTGTCCGCCAGCGTGCAGTGAACGAGAAGGGGCGCCGGTCGAGAGGCCCATCGCACGGCGACGTGACTCGCCAGGTTCCCGGCGATGAGGCAGTTCTCGAGCCGCAGGCTGGATCCGTCTCCGCTGTCGCGGACCACGGAGGCCTCCCAGGACCCTGGGAAGCCGCCAGTCTCGTTCCCCGCTATGCGGCATCGCGAGAGCCTCGCCTCTCCGCTGTTGTAGCTGCACACGCAGGTGGATCCCCAGAGTTCCCATTCGCCCACGTTCTCCTCGATGGCGCAGCCGGTCACCTGCGCCGCGGAGTCGCGCCAGATGCTCAGGGCCCCTCCTTCCCACTCCGGGCTCCGGTTCCGCCAGATGCGGCAAGCCTCGACGAGAGGGGACTCGAAGCATCCGATGACGATCCCTCCCTCGAGGCCCTTGGTGACCGTGACGCCCCGCAGGCTCTCCCCCGTGCGCAGGCCGAAGATGGTCCCCTCGATGATCGTGCTCTCCGCGCCCGATCCCTCGATGCTCGCGCCGTGGCCGAGGTGATGGCCGTCCATGCGGTACGTCCCTGGCGCGAGGTGAATCCTGCGGCTCTGGGGAGGATGGACGACGGCGGCGACGCCGGTGTCGGCCCCGATGTCCGTCCCGTCGAGGGCTCCTCCCCGGCAGGGGGAGTCCGCGGCCAGCGCGAGGCTGTAGCCGGAGAGCGCGTCCGCCAGCTCGCGGTAGGGATGCGCCTCGCTGCCATCTCCGCCATCCGGAGCCGCGGCATCCACGTAGACGTCCGGTCGGGGCGCCCAGCCCTCCAGGCGCGGATCGAGGGAGATGTTCCCCGGGCCCGGAAGCTCGGGGAGATCGCTCTCGATGCAGCAGTTCGAGACCACGAAGTCGGGCCGCCAGGTCACCTCCCAGATGTGCGCGCCCCAGCGGTCGAGGAGATTCCCTCCGGCGTTGCCCCAGATGATCGAGCGGCTGATCTGTTGTTCCCCCGGAAAGTAGCAGATGCCTCCGCCCAGCCCTGCCGCGTTGCCCGCGAGCGTGCAGCGGCATATGCTCGCGTAGGACTCATCGAGGTAGATGGCTCCGCCCATCAGCGCCTGGTTGCCGTAGAAGACGCTGCCCGCGATCGCCGAGTCGGACTCGTAGTCGCAGTAGAGCCCTCCGCCGGTGCTGCTCGAGTTGTGCTCGAAGAGCGAGTCATCGATCCGCACCATCGACGATTCGTAGCCCACCAGCGCTCCGCCGCCCTCGTCGCTCGCCGTGTTGTGGAGGAACCGGCAGCGGCGGCAGACCGATGCCTCCCGCTCGAGCGGCCACCGTGGAAGGTCGGCGTAGAGGCCGCCGCCCGAGTCGGTCGCGCGGTTGCGCTCGAAAAGGCAGTCCTCGACGAGGAACCAGACCCCGCGCACGTGCAGGCCTCCGCCGTCGTCCGCCGCCAGGTTCCTCTCGAAGACGCACTCGCCCAGCGTGAGCCGGTCGCCGCGGGCGTCCACCGCGCCGCCGTCAGCCTGCAGGGAGCGGTTGGCGACGAACAGGACGCCGCTCGCCTCGAGCGACCCGCCGCCCGCGACGTGCACGGCGCCGCCGCGGTCGGCCTGGTTCCCCTCGAAGCGCGAGCTCTCGATCTCCACGACGCTGTCGAGGAGGCAGGCGATGCCGCCGCCGGAGCCGTACATCCAGCCGTCCGGGTCTTCCTCGATCGCGTCGTTCTCGATCCATGTCACGTTCCGCAGGCGGGGGCGCGAGTCGGCGTCGCAGCCGATGCCGCCGCCGTAGAGGGACGAGTTCCCCCGGAGCACGCACGACTCGATCTCCGGCTCGGCATGAGGTCCCACGTAGATGCCGCCGGCGAAGGGCACATCAGGCATCACGCCGGAGTCGGTGACCATGGCGGCCAGCAGGATGCCCCGCCCGCCCTCGATCGTGAAGCCCTCGAGCCGCGTGCCGGGAGGCTCGGCGTTCTCGAAGGCGAAGACGCAGGCGCGGAGAGGGTCGGCCGGCTCGGTCATCCGCACCGTCGTGGCCTCGGCGCCCTCCGCTCCGCGGACGGTGATGGCCTTCCCCATCAGCGAGATCGGCCGGTCGATCTCGTAGACGCTGGGAGCCACGGTGACGGTGTCGCCGTCCTCGGCCGCCGCGATGGCCTCCTGGATGGACGGGAACTGCGCCGGCACCAGGATCTCCGCGGCCGGCAGCCGCGCGCCGACCGCGATCCAGCAACAAAGACTCAGCCGCAGGGTCGTTCTCGTGCTCATGGTTCCTCACCGCTTCCTGCGGGCGTCTTCGAGACCGCAAGGCTTCCGCCGCCGTCCCCTCCGGCCTCGGGCCGGCGGAGATGGTCTCGAAGCGCCCTCTTCCCATCGGATGCCCCCGCCGCCGGGGGCTCGCAATCCACGAAGGGCTCGCTCGGCCATCGCCTCCCCAGGAAGAGGATCTGGAGGAGATGGACCGAGTCCGCGATCTCGACCTCGAGATCCTCGTTCACGTCCGCCACGGCGTCGCAGAGCGGAAGCGGCGCGCCGTGGATGGAGAGGCGGATGATGGCGACGCAGTCGCTGATGCCGACGCGCAGGTCGCCGTCGGCATCTCCCCGCCGCAGGCGCAGCGCGTAGCTGTAGCCCGCCGGCTGCACCGCCCGGCCGCGGTCCGTGACGACCTCGACGGACGCCGGTCCCGCCCGGCGAGCCGGAGGGACGACCGCCTGGAGGGATCCGCCGGCGAGGATGGTGATCTCCCCGGCGGCTTGCCCGCCGATCCGCACCTCCTGCGCCGACTCGAGCCCGCTGCCCCGGATCGTCACGATCTCGCCTCCCTCGACCGGGCCGGCGGCCGGCTCGACGCAGGCGATCGTGGGCGCGGCGTCCTCCGCCATGCCGCGCGCGCCCACGTCCGTGCCGCCCAGCCCCCGGCCGAGGCAGGGAGAGCCGGCGCCGAGGCGGAAGTCGTTCGCGCCGGCGAACAGCGGGTCGGCGGAGAAGTTCCCCTCGCCCCAGGCCTCGGCGTCGCCCCCGATGTCGCAGGCGTCGAGCCGCAGGTGCGAGGCGGAATCGACGAAGACCGCGCGCTCGTTCTGCCAGAGGATCGAGCTGTGCAGCTCGGCCTCGGCTCCGTCCGCGCCCGGCGTCTTGGCGAAGACGCGCAGCCCGGTGCTGCAGCGCGCGATCGTGTTGTGGCCTCCGGCGGCCACGGCGCCGTCCTTGACCGCGATGCCGTCCTCGCAGTCCGCCGCGATGTTTCCCTCGATGGTGACGGGCGCCGGCCCTTCGATGGAGATGCCGCGGTCGGCGCAGCCGAGGATCAGGTTGTCCGCGATGCGGCAGCGGACGGAGAGGAGGTCGATGCCGTCGTCGTCGCCGCCGAGGATCGTGCACTCCTCGATGCGGCTCTCGCCGCCCTCGGGGTGCTCCTCGTCGAGGTCGATGGCGTCCGAGTTTCCCCGCACCGACTCGATGCGAGTGCGCAGCACCGCGACGCGCGACCTCACTCCGTGCACCGCCTCGCCCGTCTCGATGAAGATGGAGTCGGCGACCTCGAGGTCGGACTCGACCGCCTCGATGACGACGCCGGGCACGCCGCGGAAGCGGCACTGGCTCAACCGGGCGCTCGCCTCCGACAGCAGGAGCCAGGGCTCGGGCTCCGCGGCGGCCGCCGGGGCGATCGCCTCGCCGCCCACGTCGCAGAAGCTCAGCTCGGCGGCGCCTCCGGCGAGCAGCCGCAGGCCGCCGCCTCCCCCCGCCGCCGGGCGGCCGGCGCCGAGGCGGATCCTCCGTTCCGCCGTGCCCACCGCGCGAAGCGTTCCGGCGACGCTGAGCACGGCGCCCGGAGCGAAGAGGACCTCCGCGCCCTCGCCGATCACGAGCTCGGACTCAGGCTCGAGGTCGATGTCTCCCTCGAGGATGTGCGGCGAGCCGGTCCGCAAGAGCTCGCTCCGTCCGGGCGCGAGCTCCGTCACCACGTGGGCCGGCGTGATCCTGTCCACGACCGTCTCGATGCGCGAGCGCACCAGGCCTTCGGGATCGACGGCCTCGACCAGCGTCAGGAGCGGGGTCTCGGCGACGGGCAGAAGGAGCGTCCAGCTGGCCTGCGCCGGGTCGTACGCCGCCGGCCGCCGGCCGACGAGGACCTGCGCCGTTTCGATGGGCGGCGCGCGGCCGCCGAGCACGAGCTCTCCGTCGAGGGCGTGGATCGCCGAGCCGCACCCCCAGCCTCCGTCCAGCGCCTCGACCGTGAGACGGCGGGGGATGCTCCTCTCGATGAAGGCCGACCGCTCGCGGGCGTAGGTGACGAGCTCCTCGGCGACGGACGCGGGATAGGCCGCCTCGAGAAGAGCGCTCTGCCGGGCGGCTGCCTCCGGGGTGAAGTGGGCGTCGAGGATCTCGCGGAGCTGGCGATAGTAGAGGGGAGCCAGCCGGGGATGCGTGATCAGCCGGCGGATGGCCGGAACCGACGGCCGGAAGATGCGCTGGCGGGGCTCGAGCCACGTGCTGTCCATGTCCCAGGGGAGGAGGAGAAATCTCCCTCCAGGCGGCCGGTAGATGAAGTAGTCGTCGCCGGTGTCGCGGTGGAGGCCTCCTTCCTGGTTGCTGAGGATCTCGTGGATGGCGAGCCAGCGGAGCCACTCCTCGACCTCGATGCGGCGGGCGATCTCCTCGGGGAAGACCTCGTCGGCGGAGGACGAGAACGCGCGGCAGAGGTCGACGATGTCGGACCAGTCGGCGATCTCCTCGTTCGTCCTCTTCTCGTAGATATCGCGGTACGCCGCCGGATCCTCGCCGAGATAGGAGAGATCGGCGGTGCGGAGGCCGCGGTAGAGGTTGCCTCCAGGGCCATCCTCCCCGAAGTGGCGCTCGAGGTACGCATCGTCGATCGGCTCCATCTGAGCGTAGTGGGGGTAGAAACGGCCACCGGCGATCAGGTGCACGATGCGGGCGCGGGAGTAGGTCATGCCCGCCCGGCGCCAGAGATCCATCCCCATCACCTGCCGCTCGGGGCGGAATCCGTTGAGGAAGATGCGCGTGCCGTCGGGAAAGGGATTCTCCTGAGTGAACCGGACGTGATAGGACTTCGGATCGACGAAGCGGGAGCCGTGGCCGCGGAACCGCGCCGTCACGTCGTGGTAGGCGCGGCCGAGGCCGACGAAGGTCGCGGGGTAGAAGTCGTCGGCGGTGATGTCCTCGAGCAGCCGCGCGTGGTCGCTCTGGCGGAAGAGGAGGCGGTAGGTCCTCACCAGGAGCGCATCCTGGCGGTCGTCCACCTCGTAGAGACAGGTCCCCGGCGCCGAGGCGGGAAAGCGCGAGACGATCGGCGCAGGTTCGCCGGCGATCTGCCAGCTCGCCTCGACGGCGAACTCGACGAGGCTTCCCGAGGGGAGCGGGGGGATCTCCGCCGCGCGCAGATCGCCTCGAGGCTCCATCGCGATCCGCTGGAACACGGACTCGCCGTCGAGGCGGTAGAGGATCTCGGCGCTCGCCTCGGCGGGCGCGATCCGCGCGCTCACGGTCACCGAGTCCTCCGAGCGCGGCAGGACGGGCGCGTGCGAGACGAGGTCGACGACGGGAAACGGATCGAGATCGGCGATGCTGTTGGGCGCGCCGGGAGTTCCGCCCGGAGCGCGAGACGCGCGCCACGCGAGCGGCGACTCGTTCTCGATTTCGCTCTGCACGAGCTCGAGCGACGGCCCCTCGCCGTCCGCCGCCGGGGGCCAGCCTCCGTCGTCGGCGTACCGGACGCGGTCCACCTCCCGCCCCCCGTCATCGAGGAGCAGCAGCGTCTCCGCCGAGTTGGCGAGCCGGCCGAGCCAGGGCCCCAGCACCGCGGCGCCGCCCGTGTCCGGCATCCTCTCGGGGCGGCGGGCCACGACCGCGCGCTGTCCGGCCTCGAGGCCGAGCGGCGGGAAGATGTAATCGACGGCACCGGCGAGCTTCCATCCGTCGAGGTCGATCTCCCCGCGGGCCAGGATCTCGACGAACTCCTCGCTCTCCGGCGCGGGATGGTAGTGGATCTCCGCGATCGCGGCGGCGCCGGGGCGCGGGGATGCGTTCGCGGCGCCCGGAGTGGCATCCGCCAGCGAGCGCAGTGCGCCGGAGCCGTCGGGAAACCTCCCCGCGCTGCCTCCATCCGCGAAGGGAGGAAAGCGAGCCGAGTCGAGGATCAGCCCCTCGTCGGGATCGAGCAGCGCGATCGTCCCGGCGGCGAGATCGGCGGGCATCTCGAGGGCGGCGAAGCCGCGCGGACCGAGGACCGTGCCCGCGGGGATGGTCGCTCCGTCCCCCCCGAAGGAGGAGAGGACGCGGAGCCCGCCGAGATCGACGGTCTCGCCCGCGAGGTTGAGGATCTCGAGCCCTGCGGTCACGCCATCGATCGTCCAGACCTCGTTGAGCTTCACGTCCAGCGGCGAGGGCCGCGGCCGGCGCGAGAGGATGGCGGCGAGCGCCGGGTGGATGGCGAAGTCGGATCCGCGCACGTGATCGTTGGCTGCGTGGACCGCGAGGACGTTGATGCCGCCGGCGAGCAGATCCTGCCGCTCGAGGATGCGGATCTCCTCGCGCACGCCCTCGAGCGTCTGGGGCGCCGCGGCGGCGCCGTCGTGCGGGATGATCTCGCCCTCCGCTCCGAGGTTGCGCCGGGCGATCTCCACGCCGTTCAGGTACGCCACGAATCCGTCGTCGAACAGCGCGGAGAAGAGCAGGTCGAGCACCTCGCCGCGGCGGTGGAAGGAGAAGGAGCATCGCAGGTAGACAGTGGAGTAGCCGCCCCTCATGTCGTCGAGGACGGTCTCGTCGTCGAAGTTGCCGTAGCCGATCGTGGCGCGCCCGGAGAGCCAGCCGGAGTCATCGAAGCCGGCGAGTGTCCAGCCCAGCGGTTCGGCGGAGGGCTCCGCCCGTCCCGGCAGGTACTTCCAGGAGGACCCGAGCGGGACGATCGGGAGCGCATCGAAGCGGAGGCGGGCGTCGTTGTCGCTCCCCGGGGTGCCTCCGCGGCGGAGGGATGGCTCCCACGAGGCCGGATCGGTGCCGTCGAGCTCCGGGCCGCGCAGCTCGAGAGATGCTCCGCTCTGCGGAGCGCGATCCTCGGGATCGATGCGATATGCCGCCCGCGCGATCGTCTGTCCAGCGCGCAGCAGTTCGAGCCGGCCCTCTCCGTCGGGGAGCGAGCCCTCGTAGACTCCGCCTGCGGGGAAGCCATAGGCGTCGATGAAGAGATCCGCGTCGGACGTCAGCACGAGGTAGCCTCGAGCCGCGATGCGCTGTCCGCTCGAGAAGGCGAGGAACACCCGCCCCGCGCTCAGGCAGGCTTCCGAGAGATCGCACGGCGCGCTCGCGGGATTGTGGATCTCGATGAACTCCGGCAGGCCCGCCGGAGGGTCGGGGAGGATCTCGTGGAAGACGGGGCCGCACCAGAGGAGGGAGCGGCTCGCCAGAGAGAGAAGGATCGCGATGGCGATGATCTGGCGCATGGCGCGATGGGAGTCCTGCGGGCTCCCTCGGATTTCAGCGGTCTGCCCGCTGGCTCACAGCTCGGACGGCGACAACCTTCCACCCCCAGCGTCGAGCAGGCCTCACTCCCCAATTAAAAGGTCCGGGAGGAGCTCACCCAAAGGTTTTTTTCTATCCGTTCACCACGGATGCCATTTGCTAGAGGACTCAGGAGCCCGAGATCGCGCCTTCGCGGGCGCAGAGCGCGTCCTCCGGCCCCTGAGCCCCGTCCGAGCCGCTCGAGCGGAGCGGCGGCTCGTCCGCGCAGATCGAGCCCTCATGGGCTCCGCTCCGCGGCGCTGGAGGTCGCGCAGCCGCGCCGCCAGCAGCTCGCCTCCGGCCTCGGCCCGCGCGTCAGACGGCGGCCTTCTCCCCCGCCGCGGGGACCTCGACGCTCGGGAAGCCCCGCTCCCGCAGCCGCTCCGCGAAGGCCAGCGACTGCGCCTCCTCCCCGTGGACGACGAAGGTCCGGCCGGGGGGCTGGTCCATGTGGCTCAGGTACTCGAGCATCTCGTCGCGATCGCCGTGCGCGCTCAGCCCCTCGATCTCCTCGACGCGAGCCCTCAGCGGGTACTCGTCGCCGTAGAGCTTGATCGACGTCGCGCGCTCCTTGATGCGCCGCCCGAGGGTGTGCTCCGCCATGAAGCCGGCGATGAGGATCGTGCTCCTCTCGTCGGGCGCGATGCGCTTGAGGTGGTGGAGGACGCGGCCCGCCTCGCACATGCCCGACGCCGCGATGATGACGCACGGAGAGCTCAGGCTGTTGAGAGCGATCGATGCCGAGACGTCGCGGATGTAGGTGAGCCGCGCGAAGCCGAAGGGATCCCCTCGGCCCTCGACGAAGTGGAGAGCTTCCTGGTCATAGCATTCCGGATGGTCGCGGAAGACCTGCGTGACGTTGGTGGAGAGAGGGCTGTCGACGAAGATCGGGAGCGGCGAGAGCTGGCCCTCGTTGAACAGCTCGTGGAGCTCGTAGACGATGCGCTGCGTCCGGCCCACGCTGAAGGCGGGGATCAGCAGCTTGCCTCCCCGCTCGTAGGTCTCGCGGACCACGTCGCGCAGCCGCTGCTTCACGTCCTCGCGCTTGGGGTGCAGCCGGTCGCCGTACGTGGACTCGCAGATCAGCACGTCCGCCTCGCGGGGAGGGACGGGATCGCGGAGGATCGGCCGGTCCGCGCGCCCGATGTCTCCCGTGTAGACGATCTGGACGCCGCGCTCCTTCTCCTCCACGCGCACGTGGCAGGATGCCGAGCCGAGGATGTGGCCCGCATCGCGAAAGCGCACGCGGATGCCGGGGCCGACCTTGACCTCCCGGTCGTACGGCACGCCGCGGAACCGCTCGAGCGTCGCTTCCGCATCGCGCATGGTGTAGAGGGGCTCGAAGGGGTTCTGTCCCTTCTTCCGCCTCTTCTGGTTGACGTACTCGACGTCCTTCTCCTGTATATGGGCCGAGTCGCGGAGCATCCACTCGCACAGATCCTGGGTGGCTTCCGTGGCGTAGATCCGCCCCCGGAAGCCGCGGGCCACGAGCGTCGGCAGGTTCCCGCTGTGGTCGATATGGGCGTGCGAGAGGATGACGGCGTCGATCTCCGGCGGCTGGAAGGCGAACGTGCGGTTGCGCTCGAAGCTCTCTTTGCGCCGGCCCTGGTGGAGCCCGCAGTCCAGAAGCACCTTGTGCCTGCCTACCTGGAGCAGGTGGCAGGATCCGGTGACGGCCCGAGCCGCCCCGAGGAACTGTATCTTCATCGAACCTCCGAACTGGCTGGGCCCCGGCGGTCGCTCAACACTTCGTCTCCAAGGGCATCTCCGGGTGGGAGCCTCGTGTCCCGCATCATGTCCGGCGCAGGAACTCGGGCGGCTCGCCGAGCCTCTCGCGGAGCCGCTCGACCCTGTCGAGATAGCTCCGGACCCTCTCTGCGAGCCCGCTGAGCGCGACGGGGTCGAGGGGAATCGCGCCGTCAGCGGACTCCGGCCGCGGCGCCGGCTCGGCGCCCGCGGCGCGCGGCCTTGACAGCGGTGGGCGGGTGAGGAACCGCACCTGGAGGCCGCCGGTGCGGATCCTCGTGCCATGCTTCAAGGGGAATCCGGGGCCGGCTTCGTCGTCGCGGCCCGAGAGCAGGTTGCGGGCGACGAACCGATCGCCCTCCCGGTCGAAGCGGATGCTCACCGGAGCCGACGTGCGGCGGACGACCACGTCCGCGGCGGGTGAGTCGGCCAGCGTGAACGGCCAGCGGCGGACGCGCACGAGGCGCGCCTTCTCATCACCCGCCTCCTGGATCAGCAAGGAAATCTCTTCGACGTGCATGTGGCCTGTCCACGGCTCGCTGCCGGCGAGCCGGCTTTATCGAACCTTCCGACTCGTTCATAATGTGGGCGATTTCTGTCGCCCATGCAACGTTCATCTCGAAGTTCGGGCCGGGGCGGATCCCCTCCGGGGGCGGTCCCTCCGCCGGAAGATGGCCGCATCCGGACCCGACGAGCGTCCTTTTCCTCGAGGATGGATCTCCGATGCGATACGCCGCCGCCGCCTGCCAGACCGACTTCCCTTGCCCCGCGGACCGCGGCGAGATCCCCGCTCGCGTCGACCGCATGCTCGAGATGGTCGACCAGGCCGTCCTGGGGTACCGGCCCTTCTTCCCGGTCCGGCTCGTGGTCTTCCCGGAGTTCGCCCACGCCGCCCCGGTCTATCCCACCGCCGCGGAGCTCCGGGAGCGGCTCGCGGTTCCGGTCCCCAACGAGCACACGGAGAGGTACCAGGAGAGGGCCCGCCAGCTCGGCGTCTGGATCCAGACCGGGACCTTCCTCGAGGTGGATCCGAAGTGGCCGGGCGCGGTCTTCAACACGACGTGCCTCATCGGCCCCGAGGGCATCGCCGCGAAGTACCGCAAGGTCCATCCCTGGATCCCCTGGGAGGTCCACGCCAGCCCGCACGATATCGAGGGCTACGACGAGGAGCTCTTCCCCGTCGCCGACACGGAGATCGGCCGCCTGGGCTGCGCCATCTGCTACGACTGGATCTTCCCGGAGGCCATCCGCAGGCTCGCGGTGGGGGGCGCCGAGGTGCTGATCCGGGTCTCGGCCTACATGGATCCCTGGGGAGCGACCGCGCCGATGGACTGGTGGACCGTCGTCAACCGCTGCCGCGCCCTCGAGAACCTGGCGTACGTGGTCGCCGCCAACCAGGGGGCCGCGCTGAGGAGCTATCCTCCCTTCTCCTGGCCCGGCGGGAGCATGATCGTCGATTTCGACGGCCGCGTGCTCGCGCAGGCCGATCCCGGACCGGGCGAGAAGATCACCGTCGCCGAGATCGACCTCGGAGCGCTGCGCAGCGCTCGCGAGAGCCGCCTGGGACACAATCCCCTGGCGCATCTGCGCGCGGAGGCGTACCCCTTGCCGGCGGGGCGCTTCTACCCCCCGGGGACCTTCCTCGGCGCCAGCGCTCCGGGGGCCGACCGGACGGCGGAGGAGAACGAGCGGACGATCCGCGAGGTCCTCCGGCGCAAGCCGTACGGGGGATGACGAGCCGGGCGGGACCCGAACGTTTCCTCAACCGGTGACAAACCTCCGAGCGGCGCCGATTTTTCTCTTGCTCCGGCGCCGTCGATGCGGTCCAATCGATCCGGCTTCGCAGCCGAGGGATCTGGGAACCCCGGCGGCGGGCTCCTGCCAAATCCAATAAGCGTCATGCGCTTCTCCTTCCACGGGGGAGGCGGCATGCGATGGGTCTTGACCCGCTCCACAGCCGCGGGGTGCGGATGTGAGCAACTACCAAGGAGAAGCCATGAGAAAGCTTCTGTGTCTCAGCGGGCTGCTCGTGTGTCTCGGCTTCGCGGCGCGGAGCCAGGCGCAGAGCAACGTTCCCATAGACCCCGAGCGATGCGAGCAGTACGCCGCGGAGTTTCACCGCCGCTGCGTGGCGGCCGGCGATCCCGAGGTCGACTGCGACGCCCTGACGGCGGCGTACCTCCAGAGGTGCCTCCAGCTGGCCGGAGAGGTTCCTCCCGGTCCCGGTGCCGGAGATGGAGAGAGCTGCCGCTGGGAGTGCAACCAGGCCGCCTCGGAGGCCTTCCGGACCTGCCGCGTCGAGGGCGGCACCTGGGAGGAGTGCGAAGTGGTCCGCCAGGAGATCCTGGCTCAGTGCCTGGAGCAGTGCGAGAGCACGGTTCCGCCGCCCCGCCCGGGCTGCGAGGATCGCTGCACGGCTGCCGCCGAGGCGCTCGAGGCGAGCTGCCTCGATGCCGGCGGCGACCCCGCCGAGTGCGAGGCCCAGGCCGCGGCGTTCCTCGAGACCTGCCTGACGGGTTGCGAGCGCGTGCCGCCGACGTCCTGCGAGGACAGCTGCCGTCAGCTCGCGCGCGAGGCTCAGATCCGCTGCCAGGAGGAGGGCGGGACCCCGGAGGACTGCGCCCAGCTGGCTCTCCAGGCCCTCGAGGAGTGCCGCGCCCGATGCGGCGCCACCGGACCGCTCGCCGAGTGCGCGCTCCAGTGCCGCGCTCAGGTCGAGGCGCAGGTCCAGGCCTGCGTCGAGGCGGGCGGAGACCGCGATGAATGCCTTGCCGCGGCGCTCGCCGATGCTCGCGATTGCGTCCGGGAGTGCTTGCCCGAGCCGCCCGAGGCCTGCGGCGCCGCGTGCCGCGAGCGGGCGCAGGAGATGCTCCAGGGTTGCGCGGAGGATCCGTCCGTCGATCCGGAGCAGTGCCGCCTGCGGGTCGAGGCCTGGCTGCGAGAGTGCGCCCGCCAGTGCCACGAGCCGCCGTCTCCCCCGGCCTGTGAGGAAGCATGCCAGACGAGAGCGCGCCGGATGGTCCAGAACTGCATCGACGGCGGCGGAGATCCCGCGGAGTGCGCCACGAGAGCCCGCGAGATGCTCCGCGAGTGCATCCTCGGCTGCGAGGACGCTCCGCCTCCCGAGTGCGGAGTTCGGTGCGGCGAGCTCGCGCGCGAGGCCCTGGAGAGTTGCCTCGAGGCCGGCGGCGATCCCGAGGAGTGCCAGGCGCGCGCGCGGCACCTCTTGCGCGTTTGCCGGCGGCAGTGCGAGATCCCCGACCCGCCCGCCTGCGAGGATCGGTGCGCGGAGCTCGCGCGCAGGGTCCGCGCCGAGTGCCAGGACGAGGGCGGCGACGAGGCCGAGTGCGACGCCCTGGCCGCCCAGGCCGTCGAGCGGTGCATGGCCGCGTGCGGCGCTGCTGAGCCGCCGGTGACCTGTGCCGACCGGTGCGATGCGCGAGTCGCCCGGTACGTCGAGGAGTGCGTGGCCCAGGGCGGCGACGCCGAGGAGTGCGCGCAGCAGGGAGAGGCTCTGCGAGAGGAGTGCCTGATCCGCTGCGAGGAAGCTCCCCGGCCGACTTGCCAGGCCCAGTGCGCGCACATGACGCGCCGCGTCCTCGCCGAGTGCATCGAGGAGGGCGGAGATCCGGAGGAGTGCCGCGAGCGGGCGATGGAGATGTACGGCGCTTGCCTCGAGAATTGCGCGCCGCGTCCGCAGCCGTGCTACGCGCTCTGCGCCCAGGAGGCCCGGCGCCTCCACGCCGAGTGCATGGCGCAGGTGGCCGCGGAGGTCGCGATCTGCGTCGAGGAGGGCGGCGACGAGGCCGAGTGCCTCGCCGAGGCCATCCAGCGCTGCCGCATGGCGACCAACCAGTTCATCGAGCAGTGCGTCGCGGGGTGCGGCGAGAGGCCGGATCCCCCGGAGCCCGCCGGCTGCGAGGAGCGTTGCGAGCAGTTCGCCGCGCGCGTCGCGGAGGAGTGCGTGGCCCAGGGCGGCGACCCCGAGGAGTGCGCCCAGAAGGCGCTCGAGTTCCAGGCACGCTGCCAGGCGCGCTGCGCCGAGGGCCCCGAGCCCCCTGAGCAGCCCGGTCGCTGCGATCTCGACTGCGCCGCCCGAGCGGATGCGATCGAGGCGCGCTGCGTGGAGGCGGGTGGAGACCCCGCCGAGTGCGCGGCGGCGGCGGAGGCCTTCGAGGCCCAGTGCCTCGACTTCCAGGATGCGCACTGCGCCGAGGAGAACATCGCCGACAACGCGCCCCCGCGCAGCTTCAAGCGCGGCGACGCCAACGGCGATGGCAAGGTCGACATCTCGGATCCGATCCGCACCCTGAACGGCCTCTTCCTGGGCCACGGGCCTTTCGCCTGCGCGGATGCGGCGGACGCCAACGATGACGGCGAGATCGACATCTCCGATGCGATCCGAGGCTTGCTCTTCCTCTTCCGAGCCGGAGCGCCCCTGCCCTTCCCGGGTCAGGTGGTCGGCCCCGACGCGACGGCGGACGGCTTCTTCTGCGAGTAGTCTAGATTCCCGGAGCCTCCCGCGCGATCCCACAGCGCGGGAGGCTCGCCTCGGGAGGCTCCCGCGGGGACGGTCTGCGTCTTCGATACGGCTTTCTGAGAGCGGGCGGCTGCGTCGAGCAGCCGCCCGCTCTGTCTCTGGAGGCCCGGCGAGCCCCGGGATGAGAGGAGCCGGAGACGTTCTCTTCGCACGCCCGCGCTAGCCCAACTTGAAGGGTTTGGGAAAAACGGGAACGATTTTGAGCTGATTCCGGCGTTCGCGTTGTCTTAAGTCGAGCGCTGGTC
>JAFGKN010000639.1 GCA_016928605.1 Planctomycetota bacterium
TATCCGCTCTCGGAGGATGCGTTCCTCGTCGCGTACTCCCCTCTCGATTTGTCGCGCCAGCCGCTGCGCTTCGGCAGCTATCTCATGACCCGCGGCGCGGCGGAGACCTTCAGCCTGGAAGGAGACGCGATGCCCGAGGAGGAGTCCGGCCGGGCGTGGAGCGATGCGTACCTCTCCTTGACAGCCCCGGAACCGCTGTCGCTCTACGGGTACAAGCCGGCCCTCGCCGCCGACCCGGAAGGGCCGTACCTTCGTTGGGTGGCCGCGCAGTCGCCTCCTCCGATGCTCGCCCCCTGCTCGACGGGCGCGATCCGCAGCCCGCTCATGAAGCTCCTCGAGTCCGGGCACAAGGACGTGGTCCTCACCGACGCGGAGATGAGGACCATCGCGTGCTGGATCGACCTCGCCATCCCGTACTGCGGCGACTACGAGGAGGCGAACGTCTGGAGCGAGGAGGAGCGGAGCGCGTACCGCCGCCTCCTCGACAAGCGCCGCCGCATGGAGGAGATCGAGCGGAGGGACCGACAGGAGATCCTGTCCGGCGGCGGCGCGTCCTCGCGGTGACATCGAGGGAATTGCCGCGAGACGGACCCGGCGGTTTGTACGGAGCGTCCAGCCTATCTGTGATGTAGGATCGCCGAAGCCCGCGGGTTCTGCGGGATTCCCCTGATGTACGAGCGAGCTCGGGGGTGTCGAATGCATCCAGACGATCCTTCCGCCGCGCTTTCAGGTCGAGGCCAGGCTATACGTCTTGACCGGCAAGTGTGCCGGCTTCTCTGGCTCTCGATCCTCCTCTGCTTCGCCATGCCCGGCGAGTCGGCCGGCTCTCCTCGCTGGGTTCTCGTCTACGCCCGTCAGTACGGCGAGCACATGACCGGAGGAGTGGCTGGCCAGGCCGAGCTCTTCGCCCACCAGGAGGACGGTCGCGCCGCCCGCATCGGCATGACCAACCGGTACAACCTCGCGACGGCGATCTTCGGCACCACCGACGTCTACGGCAACAGCCGCATCACGTTCGACATCAACAACCGGATGTACGACTTCCAGGTGCACGACCCTGGCGTTGCCACCGACGTATCACCCGATTGCTACTGGCTCGACTCGCTCCCCCACTTCGGTCACTACCGCTTCGAGTTCCACTGGCGGCGGATCGCGGATCCCGATAGCTTCACGGCCTCTCCGCTCGAGCCGATGTACCATTACGACCTTGTGGACGGTTTCAACCAGCCTCCGAACCGGGAGCCGGCCGGCTTCTCCACGGACGCGTACGAGCTGACGGACTGGGCCGATTACCAGGCGCAGACGTTTGTCGTTCCGATGGGGCAGAACCGCATCCTGGCAGCGAAATCGTTCTGCGTCCGGCAGCACGCCGTGCGGTTCACGATGCGGGCGACGATCCGGCGCGGCGGTCCGACCGGCGCGCAGGTCGGCCCTGCGGCCGTCTCGCGCGAGGTCTTCTCCAACGAGTTCCCCAACGTCCTCATGACCTGGCCTCTCGACGGGGTAGCCGTCACGCCGGGCGAGACCTACGCGCTGCGCCTGGATGCCGTGGACGGCCAGGGCTTCAACGTCTACGCGACGCGGTCCAACAACTACAGCCAGGGGGATCTCTACAACGGCCCCGTGAAGGTGACGGGGCGCGACATGATCGCCGTCGTTGTAGGCGGCCGCGTCGAGGAGGAGCCCGCCATCCTGCGCGGTGACTGCAACCAGGATCGCGCCACCGATCTCTCCGACGCCGTGTCCCTGCTGGGCTGCCTCTATCTCGGAGACACCGTGCGCTGTCTGGATGCCTGCGACGCGGACGACACGGGGCGGCTCGAGCTCACCGATGCCGTCTATGTCCTCAGTCATCTCTACCTGGGCGGCCCCGCGCTGCCAGCGCCGTCGTCGGCTTGCGGACGCGATCCGACCCCGGACACCCTCTCCTGCGAGAGCTCCCTTTGCCCCTGAGGGCGACGTGAGCGAGGCCTGCTGAAGCCGCTCGCCGAGGAGACAGGCGCGCAACGCGTCGGCGCCGCCCCCGGAGGCAGGACGAGGAGATCTTCGTCGGCGGAGGGCGCCGGACGGGGCGCCGCGACAAGCGATGTAAGAGCGAGAAGGCCGAGCAGCGAGAGGCGGGAGGTTCGCTAGCCTGGAGCCGGCTCGTAGACTCCGCCTTCACGGCGTGCAGGCGCCGCCCGGCCCGGAGAGCGAGGGATGGATCTCGTGCCCGCGCGGAGCGGCGCGAGCACGAGATGCGGCGTGCCCTGTCCGCACTGCGCGGCGCCGCCCGCAAGACTCCTGAAGTCTGCGGTGCGGATGAACGAGCAGGGGCGCCCCCGGCGCCGCGGTCATCGCAGGATCGGCACGCGGTGGAGGATCGTCCGCTCTCCGATGCGCAGATCGACGCGGAGGCGGTCGAGCGCATCCTCCGCGACGTCGCAGGCGAGCGGCTCCTTCTCGGTCGAGCCGCTGCGATAGAGCGCGGCGAAGGTCGCCCGGTCGGCGCGAACCTGCAGCATGCGCATCGGCACGGTGGAGGGCTCGATGCCCTCGTCGAGCGGGAAGGCGCAGGCGACGACGCGGGCGGCCGGATCGCCCGGGGCGCTCACTAGGACATCGAGGCGGAGCTCGCGGCCGGAGGCGCGGAAGGACTCCGCGTATCGCTGGTCGATCGGGGCCGCGCGCGCGTCTCGCAGGTAGCTCCACGGAGGCGCGCGCGGCAGCTCGAACGGCTCTCGCGCGGGCGCGGAGCTCCA
>JAFGKN010000100.1 GCA_016928605.1 Planctomycetota bacterium
CACCTCGAGCTCGCCCGAGTGGAGCCGCACCGCCGAGAGCGACGCGATCTCCGCGAGCCCGCCCGGCCCGATGGTGAGCCGCGCGCCGTCCTTGAGCCGGATCTCGGCGGCGTTCGCCCCGCGCGCGGCGGTCTTCACCCAGTCGCCGGTCTCGATCGATGTGCCGTCGTCGGCGAGCGTCCAGCGCTCCCCGCCGACCGGCCGGACGTAGACGAGCCCCTCGCGCTCCGCGACCGTCCCGAGCGCGGGGTCGTACGCGAGGTTGACGGTGCCGCTCTCCGGCCCGATCACCTTGGTCTCGCCGGCGAGCGACTCCCACGCGACGCTCCCGGAAAGGATCGTCGCGGCGACGAACACCGGCAGCGCGCCGGCGCGGATCCTGGCGATCATCTCTTGTTCCTCCAGCGGATCGTTGAGCTTGACATCGAAGACGGTGCCGACGTCGCGGAGGATCCCCTTCTCCGTCCGGAGGAGGACGCCGCGGCCGCCCGGCCGCGTGGCGACGCGGATCTCTCCCCCCTCGAGCGCGATCGACTGTCGCTGGCCGCGGGAGGGCGCATCGGCGATAAAGACCGTGGGCTGCCGGAAGGTGACCTCCGCCGCTCCGAGGCGGCAGGCGCCCGAGCGCGCGAAGTACCGCGCGCCGGGGGCGATGTCGCGCGCGGGCTCGAGCGAGCCGTCGGCGGCGAGCGCGAAGAGGGCATCGCCCTCGTAGGACCACGGCGCGGGCCGCGAGAGGACGAAGATCCCGAGGCCGGCGGCGGCGATCAGGACCGCGGCCGCGGCCCGGATCCAGACGGCGCGGCTGAAGCGCGGTCCGATCGTCCGGGCGCGCCGCGGAGCCACGCGGGACGGGGCTGCCGGCAGCGCGGGGATGGGACGACCGAGGGTCTCGGTGAGCGCCAGCTCCATGTCGGCGCGGCGCCGGAGCTCCGCGGCGGCGTCCGGATCGCGCGCGATCGCCTCGTCGAGGGCTCGGAGCTCCTCGCTCGAGAGCTCGCCGGCGAAGCGGCGGTCGATGAGGTCCTCGAGGCGCGCCCTATCCATCGCCGGCTCCCTCCTGCGCCAGGCGCCGCCGCACGCAGGCCGCGAGCCTGCGCCGCAGCCGCATGAGGATCATCTTGATGGCGCCCTCGGACCGCGAGGACGCGGCCGCGAGGGTCTTCAAGGGCGCGCCGTCGTTGTAGCGCCGCCTCAGGAGCCCGCGATCATCCGGCGCGAGCGCGCCGACGCACGCCGCGAGGGCGCGCCGCAGGCGGTCGTCCTCCTCGGGAGACACGGGGGACGCGTAGGCCTCCGCGATGCGCTCGACCGCCTCGGTCGAGAAGGCGAGGCGCTCCCGCCCCGCCTTCCGCCAGTGCCGGCGGACCTGGTACCGCGCGACCGTCCGCGACCAGGCTCCGAAGTCCGTCCCGGGGCGGAAGGTGTCCCGGATCCGCCAGAGCTCGAGGCAGGTCGTCTGGAAGATGTCGTCGGCCACGTGACGGTCTCCGACCAGGGCGAGGATGAAGCTCGCCAGGGGCCGCGCCTCCCGCTCGAGGAGACGCGTGAACTCGGTTTCACCTCCTGCGGACATCCGTTTTCCTTCCGTGGCAGAACGCCGGTGCTGCCGCAAGGTCACGGGAAATCCGCCCGGCAACCGCAAGCCGTTTCCCGAGACGAGCTTGGCGAGCCCATGCCGGGCAGCCGATCCCCTTCCGCATCCGCGCGGCAGCACACCCAGCATAGACCCGGAACGGCCCCGAAGGTTCCCGGAGAGCGCTCGAGGCGGCGCTCCTCAGACAAAGGGTTTGCGAGGGCAGCCGCAGGGCTCGATCCGGCTGTCGGCATCGACGGCCTTGACGCCGGGGGAGTCTGGAGCATAGCATCTTATTCGAGTCGAATTCAATCCGCACGGAGAAGACTGCCATGCTGAATCTCGCCGACGATATCCGGTCGCTCACGGAGTTCAAGCGCGACACAGCGAGCGCCGTGAAGCACCTTCGCGCGACGGGGCGCCCCATGATCCTCACGGTGAATGGCCGTGCCGAGCTCGTCGTGCAGGATCCCGCCGCGTACCAGAGGCTCCTCGATCTGGCCGAGCGCATGGAGACTGTACTTGCGATCGAGCAGGGGCTCCGAGACGTGGAGGAGGGGCGCACGAGGCCGATTCGAGACGTGATCAAGAACCTCGGCAAGAAGAATGCGGTACGAGGTTGAGATCACGGACTCGGCGGCGGCGGAGCTGGAGAAGGCGTTCGAGTGGATTCGAAGCGAGTCGCCTCTCAACGCAGAGACGTGGCGAGACGATCTCCTCGAGCGGGCGGCATCGCTGGAGCGCTTTCCCAAGCGATGCCCTCTTGCCCCGGAAAACGAGGGCTGCCGGCGCGAGATACGGCACCTTGTTCACGGCAATTACCGGCTTCTGTTCACGATCGCAGGCACCAGCGTGTATATACTGCACGTTCGCCACGGAGCGCGAGCCCTGCTGAATGTCGAAGAACTGCAGGGACCGATGTGACGTGGCTCGGACGGGTGTCGTCAAGGCTCTGCAGGCGGAGCCGCGAGGACAACTCCCCCACCGGCGAGTCTCGGCGAGGCCGTCGCGCTCACCGAGCAAGATCCACCGCCGTCCGGCCGGGCCTCCGGCCGGTGATCGACAACCTCTGAACCTCTCAAGACAGCGAGGTATCTCCATGGAGAAGTCAACCGATCGACGGACGTTTCTGGGACAGGCGGCGATGGCATCGCTGGCGGCCGCGGGAGGCCTCGCGGGAGTCCTCGGCGCCGGCGGCGCGGCGGCGGCGGAGCCTGTCCAGCGCAGGCACGGAGCGAAGTACAAGTTCACGCTCGCCGCCTACAGCTACCGGAGCCTTCTGACCGGAGAAAAGCCCCAGTGCACTCTCGAGGACTTCGTCGACGACTGCGCCAGGTTCGGCCTCGAGGGCACGGAGCCGACCTCCTACTACTTCCCC
>JAFGKN010000640.1 GCA_016928605.1 Planctomycetota bacterium
AAGTTTCCGGGCGGCGACTTCGAGCTGCCGGCGTGGAACAGCCGCGACCGCGACAAGCTCCACAACGATCCGGGCAAGCGGGCGGTCTTCACGCTCGAGGACGGCAACAAGCAGATCTCCTTCTGGCTCGGCCTCGAGGAAAGGAAGGCCGAGACGCGCGCCGAGGCGCCGGTCTACGAGATCGAGCTCGTCGAGCAGGACACGGCTCCGAGCGGCGCGAGCCTCGACTGGTCTCCGGAGAGCGCCGCCGCCGGCAGGTCGACCTCGCGGGCCAGGGTCGTCTTCCAGGGGCGGGATCCCTGGTATCTCTTCCGCTTCCTGCGGGCGTTCGAGTCGCCGGGAGCCAAGGACCACGACCGGGAGAAGACGGACGAGTATCCGCGCGGCCACACGCTCCGCTTCGACTTCAGGCTGCAGATGGTGGCTCCGCAGCGGGGCAAGCAGCAAGACGAGAGCCTCTACGTCGTGCTCACCTTCTGGGGGGAGGAGACCGAGGGCCTGGCGCCGGACTTCCGCGCCGTCAAGGAGAAGATCCCGGAGAGCCCGTGGAAGACGGAGGACCTCGAGAGGGCCGCGGCGGCGAATCCCTAGAGGGCTTCGCGTCGTGGCGCTCCTTCATCGGCCATGAAACTCACCGTCAGTCTCTTCGGCAAGCTGAGGATCTTCTCCGATTTCATCGAGCCCATCCATCGCGCGGGCTTCGGAGAGGAGCTGCGCGAGTGGCTGCTCGGCGGCTCGCGCTCGGATGAGATCCTCTCGGATCCGCGGCTCGCCTTCCGGCTCGCCTGGCCGAGGCCGGAGGCGAGGAGGCTGCTCGCGGCGGTCCTCTGGGCGAGCAGCGACTCGGTCGGGCGGAGCTGCCCCTTCGCGCTCTTCAGCGAGATCCCTCCGCGGAAGCTGAAGGTCCGCTCGCTCGCGGAGTGGCCGCTCGCGCTGGCGGCGGTCTGGGATGGGCTCGAGGAGATCGCGACGGCGGACTCCGGGCGCCGGTGGGTCGAGCTCGAGGCGAACCAGTCGGCGCCGCTCGACATCCAGGCCGCGGTCCGCGCCGCGCGCCTGCGCGTGAGCCCGCGCAAGGGATGGGTGGACACGCTCGAGGAGGATCTCGCCCGCTGGCCCGCGCGCGACTTCCTCGCCGCGCTTCTCGGCCCGGAGGGGGAGGATCGATTCGCCTCGCTGGCCTGGCGCCTCGCGGAGGCGGCGCGGAGCCTGCCGGAGGACGAGGATCCGACGCTCGCGCTGCGCCTGCCGGCGGCGCGCGGGTTTCCGGTCGAGTCGGTGGCCGGCTTCTGGCTCGAGGTGATCGCCGGCCTCGCGGAGCACCGCCTCGAGAAGCCGCCGGTCATGGCGCTGCCGGCCGCCGCGGCGCATGACCGCGGCATCCTGATCCTCTTCCGCGACCTGATCGGAGCCGACTTCGACCTCCTCTTCGGCCGCGGCGAGCAGCACCGCTACCTCGTGGACCTGCTCGGGGAAGGCGGCGCGCCGGCGGGGGGTACTCGAGCGAGAGGGGCTGCTCCGGCGGCAGGGGCTGCTCCGGTGGCGGGGGCTGCTCCGGCGGCGGGGGCCGGGCCGGCCGCCGACGCGCGCCCGGAGGCTCGCGAGGCCTTCACCGCCCGGTGCCGCGACGGGGTCGTCGCCGCAGGCTCCGCGCTCGACATCGCGCGCCTGCCGCTGCGGCAGTGGATGCAGGAGGTGAGCCTGCAGCGCCGGGTCTGAGGGGAGGGATCAGGCTTCGGCGGCAGCGGGGGCAGGAGGCCTCTCTGTCACGGCTGGGGCTGTCCGTCGAGGCCTGGTTCCGTCGCTTCCAGGATCCGTCGATCAAAGCTCAGGAGCGCGGCAGCCGGGTCGAGAGCGCGGGCTTTCTGGAAGGTCGTTAGCTGAATCGCGTCGAGGGTTCGCAGCCTCGACGCGGGCGCCAGGCGACCGGCGAGATCGCAGATCTCGCGGGAGACCTCGAAGAAGTGCAGCACGGGCCAGAGATCGTCCAGGTGACGGTGCAGGAGGGGGAGGTTGCCCTGCTCGTCCGGGTGATCGAGGGCGAACCGGAGAAGTGCGCGTTCGGCCTCCACGCGCAGGAGCCGGGAGGCGAACACGCGCTGGGATGCGGAGATGGCGGCTCGCACCTCCTCCGCGCCCTTCTCTCCGAAGAGCATCCGCAGGAGAGCCGAGGTCTCGAGGAAGACGGAGGTCATCGCTGCGCGTCCCGGAGAGCGTCGAGGATCTGTGGCGAAACGAGATTGTCGCGAGGCACGACAGGGAAGCCCGACCAGTCCGAGAGGTTGCGGCTGGGCAGGGTCACGTCGCCTCGTTCGGCGAGCTGGTGGAGGCGATCCTCGACGGTCTCCCCAGGCAGAGCCTGCCGCCGGGCCGGGCCCAGCTCGGCGACGACCTCATCGCGTTCCGTGACGAGGATAGTCTCGCCGGACTTGGCCAGTCGGACGTACTCGCTGAGCTTGGCTTTCAGAACCTTGATGCCGACGGCTTTCATGATGCAAGGGTAACCACCGGTGGTCACCTGGTCAAGCCGGCTCTCCCGGTCCCGCCCCTCCGGCTCCTCGTCCCAGGTCGATCCGCGTGCCCTGCTCGGAGACCCCGGAGACCCGACCCAGGTTGATTCCGGAGACCCGACCCAGGTTGATTTGCCGGCTCCTGACCCGCCGGCACCTGACCCAGGTTGATTCCGGGGACCCGACCCAGGTTGATTTGCCGGCTCCTGACCCGCCGGCACCTGACCCAGGTTGATATTCCGCCGGCCCCCGCCGGCCCGTGACCCGCACCATCTCTGTCCACCATCTCTGTCCCAGGTTGATCCGCGCGCCCTGCCGTCCGCGCCTGGCGCGGTGCTCTGACCTGGCTCGGGGGGGCCCCTGGTTGATCCTGTGCCTTCAGTCTGCGCCTGGTTCCATTCTGTCCGGCGAGCGTGGCTTGATGACTTGCTGTTTGACGTTAATAACGCGGCGCATTATGATTCTGGCATGATCCAGTCGTTTTCCTGTGCCGAGACGGCCCGGATATGGCGAGGGGAGGTCTCGCGCAGATTGCCCGGCGAGATTCAGGCGGTCGCGCGCAGGAAGCTGCGAATGCTGAACAACGCCCAGCAGCTGTCCGATCTGAGGGCTCCGCCAGGGAACCGGTTGGAACCGCTGAGAGGGGATCCTGTGGGGCGCCACAGCATCCGGATCAATGATCAGTGGAGACTGTGCTTTCGGTGGGACGGGCGTGACGCTCTCGACGTCGCAATCGTCGACTATCATCGGGGTTGAGAACCATGGCCAACACCACGCAGAATCTGCCCAACGTCCATCCCGGAGAGATCCTCGAGGAGGAGTTCCTCAAGCCCCTCGGCATCACGCGCTACCGGTTGGCGAAGGATATCAATGTCCCCGCCACGCGCATCGCGGAGATCTGCGCGAGGAAGCGCGCCGTCAGTGCAGACACCGCCATACGCCTTGCGAAGTACTTCGGTACGACCCCGAAGTTCTGGCTGGGACTCCAGCAAGACTACGATCTCGAGGAAGAGCTCAAGGCAAAGGAATCAGAGTTTGCGGGCATACAGCCGTCTGCCACTCGGTCTTCCAAGAGGCCGGAGTAGGTGGCGGATGTCGTCGGTGGAAACACCCCCGCTCCCCGTCCTCAGAGCTTCGCAGCCGCCTCCACCCTCTCTATCTCGATCGCGCAGACCGCCGGGGTCCCGCGCACCGGCTTGAAGAAGATCTCCAGCAGCGCGTCCGCGCCCTTCACCTCGAACGTCTCCCGGACCGC
>JAFGKN010000641.1 GCA_016928605.1 Planctomycetota bacterium
CGCGCCGGGAGACGCGAGTCTGCCGGCCTCCTCGGCTCGGCTCTCCGCAGGGATCGGTCAGGCGCTCTTCGCGATCGCGACGAGCTCGTCGAATCCCTTCTCGTCCCGCAGGGCGATGTCGGCGAGGACCTTCCGGTTGAGGTCCACCTCGGCCTTCTTCAGGCCGGAGATGAACTCGCTGTAGCGGATCCCCCGCTGGCGGCAGGCCGCGTTGATGCGCACGATCCAGACGCGGCGCCAGTCGCCCTTCTTCTTGCGGCGGTGCTTGGTGGCGTAGGCCTCGGACCGGATCAGGGTCTCCTTCGCGGTCCGCCACAGCTTGCGGCGGCCACCGCGGAATCCCTTGACCTTGCGCATCAGCCGGCTCTTCTTGCGCCGGCGGGCGACTGTGCTGGTGGCTCGTGGCATGGCTCAATCCTCTATCGGCAGTCTCTTGGTACGAGTCGGGGATCCGGAAGAAGGCTCACGACCCGGCGAGCAGCTCCGAGAGCCGCTTCTGGTCGCTCGCATGGCAGATGGCGCTCCGGCGCAGGTGGCGCAGCCTCTTGCCGGACTTTCCGGAGAGGAGATGCCGCTTGCCGGCTCGCCACCGCTTCACCTTCCCCCGGCCGGTCAGCCGGAAACGCTTCTTCGTGCCTTTGTGAGTCTTGAGCTTGGGCATGACTGGCTGATGGCTCTGCTCGGGGCTCGCCAGAGCACAGGGTCCGCGAGCCCGTCTCCTTCGCCGCGCGAGGCCCCCGGGCCGCCGAGGTCCGGGCGTTAGCCGCCCCGCGAAGTCGAAGGGGCGGATTGTACCGCACCGGCCGGCGATGGGAAGCACTTTATCCGCGGCCCCGCGCCGGGATCCCCTGCGGCCGCATCAGCCCCTCGCGGGGCGCGATCCCCTGATCTGCGGCCGCGGGCGGTCTCACCGCCGCGAGCGCCCTCCCCGCGGGGAGCCAGCGGACCATGTCCTCGCCCGCCTGCTTCCGGAGCAGCCCGGGGCCGCCCGCGGAGGCGATGCCGCCCCCCTGGAAAGCCCGGAGACACCTCCCCTTGCAGCTACTTGCTGACGAGGATCATGTCGACCTTGTTCCGGCCCTCCCGCGACGGCTCCTTCTCGAGCTTGGCGCAGTCCTCCAGCGCCTTGGCGAAGGTCATCAGGAGATCCTTGCCCTGGTCCATGTAGACGGCCTCCCTTCCGCGGAAGACCATCGTGACGAGGACCTTGTGCCCCTTGGCGAGGAATCTGCGGGCGCGCTCGATCTTGACGTTCAGATCGTGCTCCTCGGTCTTCGGCCGGACCTTGACCTCCTTGCGCCGGATCGCGTGCTTCTTCTGGGAGCGGACCTTCCGGGTCTGCTGGTACTTGAACTTCCCGTAGTCCATCAGCTTGCACGTGGGCGGTTCCGCCGTCGGCGCGATCTCGACCAGGTCCAGCTCCTTTTCCTCGGCGAGGGCCAGAGCATCGGCGATCTCCATGATCCCGAGCTGCTTGCCGTCGTCGCCGATCACACGAATCTGCCCCGGGCGGGGCCGCTGGATGATCCTCGGCCCCTTCTTGGGGGGTAGCCGGAGGTTCCTGAATCTGGGTGGGGGAATGAACTCACCTCCTGAAAACTGGTTCTCGACGGTGGCCGAGCGCCGCGGCCGCGAGCGCATCGACCGCTCTCCCTGAGCCGTTACGGCCCCGGAGATCAACCTCCGCAGGTCGTCTCGACGCCTGCGGCCCGAGGAGATACTAGACGCGCCCGGAAAATGCCGTCAACTGAAAAACGGCGCCGTCCTCCCCGGACCTCACCGACCGGATGGGGGCGTCTCGACGCGCCGCAGCTCGAGCCCCAGCTCCCTGAGCTGAGGTGCCGCGACGGGGCTCGGAGCGTCGGTCAGCAGGCAGTTGCCGCGAGCCGTCTTGGGAAAGGCGATGACGTCGCGGATCGAAGAGCCTCCGAGGAGCAGCATCACGAGCCGGTCGAGCCCCAGCGCGATGCCGCCGTGCGGCGGCGCTCCGAAGCCCAGGGCATCCAGCAGGAAGCCGAACTTCTCCCTCGCCTCCTCAGGACCCAGCTGGATGGCGCGGAAGACGAGCTCCTGGACATCGCTGCGGTGGATACGGATGCTGCCGCCGCCCACCTCGACGCCGTTGAGGACGATGTCGTAGGCGCGCGCCCGTACGGATGCCGGATCGCTCTCGAGTCGCGCCACGTCCTCGGGACGAGGGCTCGTGAACGGGTGATGGCAGGCGTTCCAGCGCTTCTCGTCGCGGTCCCACTCGAGCAGCGGGAAGTCGACGACCCAGACGAGGGAGAAGTCGCGCTCGCCCATGAGCGAGAGCTTCCTTCCCAGGTGGAGGCGCAGCTCGGCGAGGGAGGCCGCCGCGACCGGCGCGGAGTCCGCGACCATCAGCAGCAGGTCGCCCGTCTCGGCGGCGAAGACCTCCCGAAGACGCCCCTCCTGCGCCCCCTCGACGAAGCGCGCCAGCGGCCCCTTCGGCCCTCCCGCCTCCAGCTTGACCCACGCGAGCCCCTTGGCGCCGAACTCCTTCACGACCTTCTCGCAGCCGTCGATCTCCTTGCGGGAAAATCGAGCGCCGCCGGGAACGCGGATGCCTTTCAGCACGCCTCCCGCGGCGACAGCGCTGCGGAAGATCTGGAACTCGAGAGCCGCCGCGAGATCGGAAGCATCGACGAGCGGGAGATCGAACCGCGTGTCCGGCCGGTCCGTGCCGTACCGCGAGACGGCATCGTCGTAGGAGATGCTGGGGATCGGCAGATCGATCTGGCGGTCGAGGAGGCGGCGGAAGAGCCGGGCCATGAGCCGGTCGATCACGCCCCTCACGTCGGACTCGTCGACGAAGGCCATCTCCATGTCGAGCTGGGTGAACTCAGGCTGCCGGTCGGCGCGGAGATCCTCGTCGCGCAGGCACTTCACGATCTGGTAGTACCGGTCGAAGCCCGCGATCATGAAGAGCTGCTTGAAGAGCTGCGGGGACTGCGGCAGCGCGAAGAACTTCCCGGGGTGAAGCCTCGCCGGCACGAGGAAGTCGCGCGCCCCCTCCGGAGTGCTCCGCGTGAGCAGAGGCGTCTCTATGTCGAGGAATCCCTCCTCCTCGAGGCACTGGCGGATCTCGCGCACCACGCGCGCCCGGAAGAGGAAGTTCTGCTGGATCTTCCTCCGCCGGAGGTCGAGGTACCGGTACTTGAGGCGGATGTCCTCGCCGGGCTCCGCGCCCGACTCCGCGACCTCGAACGGCGGGATCGCCGAAGGGTTGATCACCGCGATCTCGTCGGCGGCGACCTCGATCTCGCCGGTCGCGAGCCGCGGGTTCTTCATGCCTTCGGGCCGTGGCCGCACGCGGCCGCGCACGGCGACGACGTACTCCGGCCGCAGAGCATCCGCCTCGAGGGCCGTCTCGTCCGAGTCGGTGACGATCTGGGTGATGCCGTAGCGGTCCCGCAGGTCGATGAACCGGAGGCCGCCGTGATCGCGGAGACTCTCGACCCAGCCGTTCAGGATGACGACCTGATCGACGTCGCTCGCTCGAAGGTCACCGCACGTGTGCGTCCGCTTGGGATAGTCGGTCGGGGGTTGCATGGGCCACATTCTGGGAAGCCCCTCGCGCGCAGCGCAAGCAATTTCGCAGCCGCCGGGGAAAATGGCCCGCGCCCGGCGGGGGAACCGGGAGGTCAGCTCTCGCTCGACGAGCCGGCTCCAGGACCTCGCAGCCGGCCGATCCAGGCAGCCGATCGGGGACAGCCCGCCGCGCCATGGGTCAACGCGGCCGATCCAGGCAGCCCCGGCGCGGAGCCGCCGCCGCCACGGGTCATCGCCGGCCGCTCGGCGCGTACCCGCCGTCCGCCGTCCGCTCCAGGCAACCCCTCAGCTCGAGCCGCGCCAGCTCGACGAGCAGCTCGCTCGTCTCGATCTCGAGCCGCGCGGCGATCGCATCGGCGTGCCAGACGTCCTCCTCTCGAAAGAGAGCGCTCAGCCGGGGTCCCAGCCAGCCGGGCAAGGCGATGACGGCGCCGGCATCGCCTGCGCCCGCCGGCGGGGAGCGGCCACCGGCCGTGGCCCGCACGGAGGGAAGGACCTCCGCGAGCAGGTCGTCGGGCTCGATGGCGGGAGCGGCTCCGTCGCGGAGCAGCCGGAGAGCGCCGACCGCCTGCGGCTCCTCGACGCGCCCCGGAAGGACGAAGACGCTCTTCCCCTGGCGCAGGGCCCAGTCGACGGTGATCAGGCTCCCCGAGCGCTCCCCGGCCTCGATGAGGAGGATCGCGGCGGAGAGCCCGCTCAGCAGCCGGTTGCGCTGGGGGAAGTGAAAGCTGCGAGGCGGAGCGTCCGCGGGAAACTCGCTGAGCACGGCTCCTCGCCGCCCGCGGACGATCTCCTCGACGAGCAGCCGGTGCTCGGGCGGATAGATGTTCGCGAGCCCCGAGCCGAGCACCGCGATCGTCCTCCCGCCGGCCTCGATCGCCGCCCGCTGCGCCGCCGCGTCGACTCCTCGCGCCAGACCGCTGACGATCGTCACGCCGCGCTCGGCGAGCGACCGGGCGAACCTCCGGGCCTGGCGCAGCCCGTAGGGAGAGGGCCGTCGCGGGCCCACGATCCCCACGGATGCGGCGTCCTGCGGGTCGAGAACCTCCCCGCGGCAGAAGAGGAGGATCGGCATCTCGGGGAGATCGACGAGCGCCCGCGGGTACGAGGCCTCCGGCCGGCGCAGGACGGAGATGCCCAGCGCCGCGCATCGCTCGATCTCCTGCCTCGCGGCCGCGGCGCTCTCACGGCTCAGGAGCCGGTCCGCGACCCGCCTCCCCATGCCGGGCAGCGAGAGGAGAGTCTCGCGGCTCTGGCAGAGCACCGCGCCAGGGTCGCCGAATCGCGCGAGGAGGGAGCCGGCGAGAGAGCCCCGGTGCAGGGTCGCGAGGTGGATGCGCAGGACGTCGACGAGGGAGGCGCGTGCCATCGGCGAGAGGGGCAGCCGGCGGGACGCCGGGCGGAGAGGCTCGAGCAGCATACTCCAGGGCGAGGCCGATTCCCAGCGCGAACCGCGCTCCGGCTGAGGATCGCCGCGGAGGGGTGCCGGGCGAGCCGCGGGCGGCGCCGGCAGGGCTCGACGGGCGGCGCGGCTCGGCGGACCGCGTGCGGGGCGCCCTGGGGGGCTGTTATCGGAACTTCTTGCCAATCATAGGCTTGCGACGACCCGCTCGTTGCGCGCGGCCCGCCCGAGTGCTATGCTCGCTCTCTTCGGCCATGACACTCGTCGCCAGAAGCTACCCCTTCATCGAGGTCCTCCAGCGCGTCCGCCGCCTCTCCGCGATGGATGTCCCCGTCCTCGTCGCGGGCGAGCCGGGCACCGGCAAGGACGCCGTCGCCCGGCACATCCACTCGCACTCCCTGCGTCGCGCCGGCCGCTTCGTCGTCGTCGATTGCAGGGCGATCCCCGAGGATCTCCTCGAGAAGGAGCTGTTCGGGCACGTCCGGGGAGCCTTCAGCGGCGCACGGGAGGCGCAGCTCGGGTCTCTGCGCGCCGCTGACGGCGGAACGCTCTGCCTCGACGGCGTCGATGATCTCCCGCTCGCCCAGCAGGTGAGGCTGCTGCGTGCCGTCGAGGCGAAGGAGATCATCCCCCTGGGATCCTCGAGCCCGCTCAAGGTAGACTTCCGCCTGGTCACCACCACAACCCGAGATCTGGCCGGAGAGGTCTCCTCGGGGCGCTTCCGGCAGGATCTCTACTACCGGCTGAAGGTCGTCGAGCTCCGCCTGCCTCCGCTCCGCGAGCGGCGGGAGGACATCGCGGCGGTGGCGCTCCTCTTCCTCCGGCGCCTGGCGGGGGACTATCACAAGAGGGCGACGCGGCTCTCTCCGTCCGCGCGGAGGGTCCTCGAAGAGCACTCCTGGCCCGGAAACCTCCACGAGCTGCGCTCCGCGATGGAGGCCGCGCTCGCCTCGGCGCGCGGCGAGACGATCGAGGAGAGCGACCTGCCTCTCAGCGTTCGCGTCTCGCGCCCGCCGCCCGCCGATCCCGCCGCGGAGCGCGCCGAGGCCCCGCCGCCGCCCGTCCCGACGTTCCGCGAGCAGGTCCGCCAGTTCGAGAAGCAGCTCGTGCTGCGCGCCCTCGCGCGGAGCGGCTGGAGCCTGAAGCGGGCCGCATCCGAGCTGGGGCTCTTGCCGCATCAGCTGAAGTACCTCTGCGCGAAGCTGGACATCCGCCAGAGCCGCCTCCCGGGCTGAGGCAGAGGGTCCGCGGGCGTCTCCCGCCGGCGTCCGCGGGATGTCTCGAGACGGCTGGACCCTCGCCCTGGCGGTGGCAGGATGCGCTGGACACCATCCGGGAAGCCATGGAGCCGCCGCCGCCGTCGCCGTTACAATCAGGTCATGAACGAACCACAGAGGTGCCTCGCGGTGCTCGCCATCCCGCGACGGCTCATCTCCATCGGTCTGGCGATCGCGCTCGCGGCCCCGATCGGCTGCGTGACCGAGACCGGCGGCGCTCGGCAGCGGCGCCCCTCCTGGCGGGTCTTCGAGGGCCCTCCCGATCTCGACTCGGACTTCTACGACACCGGCAATTTCCACGGCGTCTCTCTCTTCTTCGAGATCAATCCCGCGAAGGACCTCGAGGAGGGCAAGGACTACCAGGTGCGCGTCATCCCCGTCATCGATGGCCCGAGGGAGATCTACACCGTCCAGGACATCCACAGGGTCGTCTACTCGCTGCGGAAATTCGACGTGGGGGGAATCCGCTACGATGTCGTTCCGGGCGCCTGGCTCTTCGTTCTCAAGCAGAGGCGGGGCAACCTGGAGATCTCCTACCGCGGCCAGCGGATCGTCGTCGAGGCCCGAGGCACCTGGACGCCGTCGGTCTTCTTCCACCGCGAGCACGGGTCGGACGAGGAGGGCAAGTGGATGACGGAGCACTTGCAGATCGGACTCACCCACATCGAGGCGAGCTCGCGCCGCGCTGAATGGCTGGTCGATCGAGTCCCCTACCGGCCGGGCTCGAGCGACGTCCTGCGGCTGAGAGGAGCCCTCCGCGTCGATGCAGACTGATCCGAGATCTCCCCTCCCCTCGCGCCCGCGCCGCTCGGCCGCGTCTCCATCCGTCCCCGAGGAGGCGCCAACCGCGCCCGCCGGTCCGCCGCGGATCAGCGTCTTCGATCTCTCGCCGCGCGACAGGGAGGAGCGGCTCGGCGAGTGGCTGCGCCAGAGCGGCGAGGCGAGCTACCGGCTGCGTCAGATCCTCGAGTGGATCGAGCGACGAGGCTGCGAGAGCTTCGATGCGATGAGCGATCTCCCGCGCTCGCTTCGCCAGCGACTCGGGGCGACCTTCGAGCTCCATCCCCTCCGGCTCCACTCGCGCCTTCGGTCGCAGGATGCCACGGAGAAGTTCCTCTGGATCCTGGAAGGCGGAGACAGCATCGAGAGCGTTCTGATCCCCGACCGCGCCCGCATCACCTACTGCATCTCGAGCCAGGCGGGCTGCGCGGTCAGATGCCCCTTCTGCGCGACGGGGCAGGGCGGATTCCGCGGCCAGCTCCGGGCGTCGGAGATCATCGACCAGGTCCTCCAGATGCGGTCATCGGCCGGCTCGAGTCCCACCAACATCGTCTTCATGGGGATGGGAGAGCCGCTGCTCAACTTCGAGCCGGTCTGCGGGGCGCTCGAGTTCCTCGCCGATCCGCGCGGTTTCGGCTTCGGCGCCCGCCGCATCACCGTCTCGACGGTCGGCATACCCGACCGCATCCTCGAGCTCTCGGCGAGGTTCCCGCAGGTGCACCTGGCGCTCTCCCTCCACGCGGCCCGGGACGATCTGCGCGACGTGCTGGTCCCTCTCAACCGCAGGTATCCCCTGGGCGATGTGCTCCACGCGCTGCGCTCCGTCGCGGCGAGGACCCGCCGGCTCGTGACCTTCGAGTACGTCGTCCTGCCCGGCGTCAACGACCAGCGGCGCGACATCGATGCCCTCGTCCGGCGCCTCGAGGGGATCCCCTCGCGCATCAACCTGATCGGCTACAACCCGACGCCCGGCGCGCCCTACGCCCGGCCCTCGGTCCGCCAGCTCGTCCTCTTCAGGGAGAGCCTGAAGAAGAGGTTCCCGGGTCCGGTCACGCTGCGGCGGAGCCGCGGCGAGGACATCGACGGAGCCTGCGGGCAGCTCAGAGCTTCGCTCGGCAAGCGGTCCGCGGAGGCGCGAGGGAGTTAAGTCGAGAGAGAGAGAGAGAGAGAGAGAGAGAGAAAGAGACGCCTACTCCGCGGTCTTCTCGCTGCTCTCGGCCTTCGGCGCGCCGCCAGCGCCGGGCTCGTCGCCTCCGGCCTCGCCTTCGCCCTCCTCCTCTTCGAACATCTCCCGCTCCTCGAAGGGCTTGCCCTCGGGCTGGGCGAAGAGATCGTCGCTGAGCGACGAGTTGAACTTGACACCGGTGTAGATCCTCTCGGTGTCGAGGTCGCCGTTGACGAGGATCTCCAGGTGGAGAGGGAACTTGATCGAGATCCCGGATCCGTCGGAGAAGGCGATGGGCGTGTACCGCCTGTAGTACTGCTCCCTCTTGTCGCGGCTCGGGCCGCCCTCGTCGTACCACTCCTTCTTCACGATGAGACCGGTCTCGCGCGAGAAGAAGTAGCGCTGGGTCTGCCTGCCCGTGAAATCGACGACCTTGATGACATCCGTCTCGACGCCCTCCAACGTCTCCGCGGCGACGTGGTGAAGCGTGTAGCCGTTCTTCTCCCAGTTGACGAAGAAGTCGTCGATATGCTTGTCCCAGACGAAGACGCTCAGCGTCCGTCCCTCGAGGGGAGAGACGGTGTTGAACATCTTCACCCACCCGTCCATGAGATCCCCGTTGTAGATCTGGACGAAGCTCAGCTTCCGGTTGCCGATCTTGAAGTCCTTGATCTCCCACTCCTCGCGGTAGCTGCTCAGCGTCTTGCCCCGCTTGATGTAGAGAGCGATGACCGCCTCGGTCTCGGCCGTCGCCGAGTACTTGACATTGCGGAACTTCGTGTAGCTGTCCTTGATCTTGGCGAGGTTCTCCCGCCCGCCGATGGCCTGCAGGTACTTCTCGACCACCGCGATGGCCTCGGCATCGCTCTTTCGAGCCCCCCCGGCCGCGGGCGCTCCGGCCGGCCCCTCGCTCGACGCGCCCGGCGAAGTCGTCTCGAGGATCCTCCGGATCTGATCCGCCTTGGCGGCGGCCTTCTCCTCGCCGCTGCCGGGAGCCGGAGCTTCGGACGTCGCTTTCGTCTCCGCCGGCTTCGCGCTCGGCTCGGTCTCCTGGTTCGCCGGCTCCGCCGGCGGCGTCACCACCGTCTTCGTCTCGGGCGGCTTCGCGCCCTCTTCCTGCGCCCGGAGAGCCGGAGCCAGGAGCCCCGCCGCGAGAAGCAGCGCGAGGGCTGCCGCCAACGTCGTTCCGGGTAGCCAGCTGAACCGTTTCATCATCGCCTCGATTCTCCTTGGTCTCCGGGAAGCGCTCTCGGCAGCCGCCGGAGATCGCACCCCGCATCCATATCTTCGGTTCCGGGCCGACCGGCCCGGAACCGAGCGCTCGATGCGCGCTCGACCCGCCGCCGGCCTGTCCCGCCGGAGCAGGCTCACGAGAACGCCTCGTGCCCTCCGACATGCCGGAGGAGCGAGCGCGGCTCTCCGAAAGCGGCACTCTATGTGTACCCCCGCTTGCCGGAGTTCGCAGTCCCATCTCCGGGACGCCTCGTTCCCCCGATGAGAGCGCGCTCGCACTGAGCTTCGCCTACTACACCACAGGGAGCTCTCAGGCCGCAAGTCGAATTCCGAAAAGTACGGATGCCGCTTGACCGGCCTCGTGCTCCCGGGCCGGATCCACCAGCCGGGAGTCGCGCTCCTCGGGCGCGCCGTCCCGGGCCGGGCCGGAGGGTCCACGCTGGGGAGGACCCTGCCGGCGATCCGGGCGGCCGCCAGCTCAGGAGCCGCCCCCGTCGGTCGCTTCCTCCTTATCGGCCGTCGCCTCCACCGAGGCCTCGACGCGGCCGCCGCCCGGCGGCGTCGTCTCCGGATCGGCCGTGAACACGAGGGAGTCCCTCAGCTCGGAGGGCACGGGGCGCCTCTCGAGGAGGAATTCGTATCTCTCGCCGGCGAGCCACTGGTAGATCGTCTCGAGCGGCACGAAGAGCCCCATGTGAGGCACCACGGTGGGATTCCTCTTGCCGTAGGTGTAGATCATGCTCGAGACGCCGATCAGCTGATAGTCGGGCGCGAGGTAGACGCCGCCTCCCGAGTTGCCGAAGAAGGTCGGCGCGTTGAGCATCCAGAAGGTCTGCTTGCCCACGCGCTTCTGCAGGGAGGAGACCTCGCCGAGCGTCGGCATGGGGTAGTTCCCCAGCGGGCAGCCGACCGCGTACGCCGGGCAGAAGACATCCAGCCGCTCCAGATCGGCACGCGGCATCAGCCGGGCCAGGTAGGGGAAGCGCCGGGTCGTGTTGAGCCGCAAGAGAGCCGTGTCGCGGTCGGTATCGAAGAGGACGAGACACGCCTTGATGTCGCCGGCGGGCTCGAAGTCGTCCTCCCCCATCACGCGGATCTGGCCTACATCCTGCCCCCGGCTGATCTCGCTACCCACCAGCTCCTGCACCACGTGGCACGCGGTGAGGGCGAAGGTCGTGTAGATCGGAGGCTCCGAGTCCCCCGGCTGCGGCTCGGAATAGATCAGCACGCCGCTACCGACCGTCCCGTTGCCGCGGAGCTGGATCGTCGGGAAGATCATCGCACGCTTCATCGAGAGCGAGTCGCGCCGCAGCGGGGCCGACAGGGTCTCGATGCGGCAGGTGTTTTCCTGGATCACGCCGCGCAGGCTCTGCAGCTCCTCCGTCTCCTCCTCGCACCTCGACTCGATGCTCGCCCCCAGCTCGAGGGAGAGCCTCTCCACGGCTTCCAGAAGCCGGTCGCGCTCCGCCTCGAGACGGAAGACCGACCTCTCGAGATCCTCCTTCGTGCGGCGCAGTCCGATGGTGGAGTCCTCGAGCGCCAGCTCCACGAACTCGCGCGTCTCCCCGAGCTCGCTGCTGGTGAGAGCCTGAGCGTGCGCCAGGCCTCCAGTGCGGCCGCGGACCTCGCGCTGAATCTCGAGGATCTGCGTCTGCATCAGGGAGAAGGCGGTGAAGATGACGAGCACCTTGCCCGCCTCTGCGGCAAATGACTTTCCGTTGGAGGGTGGCTCGGACATTCATCCCCCTTGCCGGCCGCCGGGACGACTCGACCGCAGCTCGATCGCGAGAAGCGCCGAGCATGAGGTGGAGCGACGCGCTCGCACGTGCTTCCGGCGAGCCGCACCAAGGATACGATGGGGCCGGAAAGCCCCGCAAATCGTCGCCTTCCGATGCAGCCGGACGAGAGACGCGCGCAGCCGTGAGCCGCTTGCAGCGCGGGAAGCAACCTCCGCGTCCGTCGCCGGCGCGGGCCGGCGTCGACAGCGCCCCGCGCGATTCCCGGACCGTCGTGCGTCTCGCTCGCGCATACCCTATCGGCTCGAGGGCTCCGGCGTCTTCGTGCCGGGTTTCACGAATTGCTGTGCGTGTCTTCCCCGCGGTCATGGAAGGCGCGTGGGCTACCTGGGCGAGCGGTTTCGACCTGCCCCGTCAAGGAGCGAAGCGCCGGCGATCTTGCGGGGTCGATCGTCGCGCATCCGCCGCGCAGCCGGCGGGCGAAAGCGCCGGCCAGGTGCACGAGAATTCGTGAACTCCTCCACTTCGGCCCGGTTCTCGCGCTCTGCTCACGCGCGGGGGTTCGGCTCCGCCTCGAGGACGATGGCGACCGCCCGCTTCGGGACGGCGACGACCTTGGCGACCTTGCGCGATCCGATCAGCTCCCGGATCACATCCCGCCCCAGAGCGCGCGACTCGAGCTTTTCCGGCCCCAGATCGCTCGGCTGCAACATCCGGTCGCGGAGCTTCCCGTCGACGTAGATGGGGATCTCGCGCTCGGGAGGATCGACCAGCTCCTCGCTGTACTCGGGCCACGGAGCTTCGAGCACCGAACCGTCCTTGCCCAGCCGCTCCCAGAGCTCCTGAGCGAGATAGGGTGCGAAGGGGGAGAGGACGACGGTGAAGGCCTCGAGCGCGCTCCGGTCCGTCTCCTCGGGCTTGGTCTCGGGCGAGCGGAGGAAGCTGACGAACTCCTTCACCGCCGCGAGGGCGGTGTGGAACTTCATCCGGCGGAGGCGCCCCGTCACCGCGTGAATCATGCGGTGCTTGTGGACGAGCACCCGGCGGGAGACGAACTGGCCCTTCTCGATCCGCAGCAGGATCTCGCGCCAGGCGCGCCGGAGAAAGCGGCAGGCGGAGTGGAGATCCTCGGCCCGCAGGACGATCCGGCTCGCTGCGGGGCCCAGTCCGAGGATGTGGACACGAAGGGCGTCGGCTCCGAATCGCTCGAGCATCTCCCGCCAGCCGGCGGCCGTCTCGAAGCCGGAAGCACTCGCGCCCGAGGGGACCGCGATCTCCTCCTCGCCGGCCGCTCGCGAGCCCTCCGCCACGACGTCGCCCACGCGGAAGAAGCGCCGGAACGGCTCGAAGACGGGGATCTCCCGGCGGTCGTAGAAGAACTTCGTGATGAACCGCGTCGCGACGAGCCGAAGGGGCGTCATGCTGTGGGGCGCGAACACGGTATCGACCGGCAGCAGCCGGTGAAGCGCGTTCTGCTGCAGAGGCTTGAAGGCTCCGTCGGACGAAGCCGGGCGTGCCGGACCTTCCCTGTCCCCGAACCGCTCGCCCCGGAAAGCCCCGCCGGAAGGAAGGTCTCTCGCCGAACCTCCAGGCTCCTGCTCGTCCTCGTCATCATCATCCTCGTCGGACTTGCGCGAGCG
>JAFGKN010000642.1 GCA_016928605.1 Planctomycetota bacterium
GCGCCGCGGGTCAGTGCGTGAGCTTCCAGAGCATCCCCACCAGGCGATCGACGAGCCGCAGAGGCGTTGCGATGGAGTCCTCGGAAAGCTCGCCCCAGGCGGATGCTACGCGGAGGGCCGCGCGCACCTCCTCGGCGCTGCCGGCCGCGATGCAGAAGTGATGGCGGCGGTCCTTGCCGCAGCGGCCAGAAGCCTCGGCGAGATTGAGCGCGATAGATGTCGCGGCGCGGCGGATCTGATCGTGGAGGTTGGCATCGCGGAGACGAAGCGCAGCGGCGGCTGGCCGCAGTGCGCGGATGAGGTCGAGGCTGGTTTCGAGGGCGAGGAAGTTCATGATCGGCTCCTGTTTCGCTGCTGGGTTGTTCCCTCTCCGGCGCGGGCGGCGTGCCAAGCGCTCGGCGCTTGGCGGGCCGGTTGCGCCGCCTTCAAGAAGGACCCAGCAGCGAAGGGAGAGCCGGGCGAAGTGGTCGCGCCCCTGCCAAGCCGCCTCCGTCCGCCACCGCCACGGCCACGGCCGCCGTCACGGCCACGTTCACCGCCACTGCCACCGCATCCGCACACCGCCACTGCCACCGCCACTGCCACCGCCACTGCCACCGCTACGGCCACCGCCACTGCCACCGCTACGGCCACCGCCACTGCCACCGCTACTGCCACCGCACACCGCCACCACCACTGCCACCGCACACCGCAGGCGCACACCGCCACCGCCGCTGCCGCGGCGGGCTATGCCTCCCGCTCGAAGAGGTGGAGGCACGCCTCCAGCCGGCCGCCCGCCGCGCCGTGGACCGCGAAGCTCTTGCCGCTCCAGATGGAGCCCGACGCATACGCGCCGTCCTTGCGCAGGGCGTAGAGGGTCACGTCGAAGGCGGGGCGGCCCTTCTCGTCCCGGAGGCGCGGCTCCACGGTCTGGCGCGCGATGCGCTCGAGCACGTCGAGGACGGCCTCGGCGGGCGGCATCCCGCGCCGCATGTTCTCGCAGACGATGCGAGACCCGCTCGAGATGATCACCGCCTCCCCGCGCCCTGTCGCGCCGGCGGCGCCAACGTCGTTGTCGACGTAGAGCCCGGCGCCGATGATCGGGCTGTCGCCCACGCGGCCGGGGATCTTGTAGGCGAGGCCGCTCGTCGTCGTCACGCCCGAGAGATCTCCCTTCGCGTCGACGGCCAGGCAGTTGATCGTCCCCGTCGGCCGCGCATCGAGGGCGGCGCGTGCCTCCTCCTCGCTCAGCCAGTCGTCGGCGGCGGAGTGGGTCTCCTTCCACCGCAGCCACGCTCTGCGCGCCTTGTCGGTCAGCAGGTCCTGCGGCTCGAAGCCGTGGGCGACCGCGAAGCGCAGGGCGCCCTCCCCGGCGAGCAGCACGTGGTCGGTCCGGCTCATGACGAGCTGCGCCACGCGCGAGGGATTCCGGATCTTCTGCAGCGCCGCGACCGCGCCGGCGTTGCAGCTCGGGCCGTGCATGACGCAGGCGTCGAGCTCGACGACGCCCTCCTCGTTCGGGAGCCCGCCGTAGCCCACGGTCATGTCTTCCGGGTCATCCTCGACGATGGTGACGCCCGCGATCACGGCATCGAGAGTGTCCTCGCCGCTCTGGAGCAGCTCCACCGCCCTGGCCGTCGCCCGGAGGCCGTTGCCGCTCGCGATGGAGACGGGCCTCCCCGGCGCCGGAGAAGGCGGAAGGCTCTCCGATGCCTGGGCTGCCGGCGAGCCGAGAGCCGAGCAGCCGAGCGCCGCGCCAGCGCCGGCCGTGGCCGACGTCGACAGGAATGCGCGTCTCGTCACCCGTTGAGCCATGTCCGTCCCTCCTCCTCACGATCCGTACTCGAGCGAGAGAGGGTCGGGCAGCGGGATCCGCTGCACGCCCTTCTCTCCGGCCAGCTTCTCCACCGAGAACTGCGGCCGCTCCGGATTGCCGGCGAGGACTTCCGTCTCCTGGCCGACGACGAGGATCACCAGGTCTTCGAGCCGGAAGTGCTCCTTCGACACGCGGAGCACATCCGCGGCGGTGACGTCTCCCAGCTTCTCCCGGAACGTCGTCCAGAACTCGTGAGGCCGGCCGGTCAGCTCGTCCTCGGCGAAGGTCGACGCCACCTGGGAGGGCGTGGCGAAGAAGCGGGGGAACATGCCCTGGTAGTAGCTGATGGCGCTCGAGAGCTCGGCCTCCGTCACCGGCTCGCTGCGCATGCGGGCGATCTCCTCCCTGACGATCTCGATCGCCTGCGCGACGGCCGCGTTCCTCGTCTGCAGGAAGGCCCGGAAGATGCCGTCGTAGTAGACGCCGAAGTCGTACGCGGAGCGCGCCGTGTAGGCGAGTCCCTCGTCGGAGCGGACGCGGGATGTGATCCGCGACACGAAGCCTCCGCCGCCGAGGATGTGGTTGGCGATCAAGAGGGCGTGGTAATCGGGGTGCTCGCGCCGCACGGCGGGATGCCCCATCGCCACGCGGCTCTGGTTGACGTCCGGCTTGTCGACGAGGTAGAGGCCGGGCGACGGCGGCCGCGCCGGGCCGGGGATCGGCGGCTGCTCGGCGCCGGGGACCTCCCAGCCTTCGAGCTTCGAGGAGAGCTTCGCCAGGATCTCGCCGGCGGCGACATCGCCCGAGACAGCGATCACGAAGTTCCCGGGGTGCACGTGGCGGCGGTGGAAGTCGAGCATCGTCTCGCGGGTGATCGCCTCGATGGTCGCCTTCGTCACGCGGTCGACGGTGAAGTGGTTCTTCCCCCGGAGGAGGCGCGTCCACTCGCGGGACTCGATCGATCCCGTGGAGTCGTTCCGGCGCTCGAGCGCCTGCAGGGTCTGGCTCCTGTAGAGGTCGAGCTGCTTCCGGTCGAAGCCCGGAGCGCGCAGCATCTCGAAGAAGAGGTCGAGCACGCGGTCGAGGTTCCTCGAGAGGCAGTTGAAGGAGGCCGTCCCCTCGGTCTCTCCGATCGACGAGCTGACCTCGGCCGCCAGGAAGGCGAGCTCCTCGTCGAGGGTCTCCGGATCGAGGCTCCGCGTGCCTCCCGCCCGCAACTGAGACCCGACGGCGGCGGCGAGCCCTGCGAGCGCGGGCGGCTCGAGGTAGGAGCCCGCGCGGATGAGCACCTCGACGTCGACGAGCGGCAGCGTCCTGTCCTCGACGACGTAGACCACGACACCCGAGGGGAGCGGGTGGCGGTGAGCCTCGCGATCCGGCGGGGTGAACTCGAGCGGCGGGTACTCCAGGAGGCGCGGATGCTCCGGGATCCCTCGCTCGGCGTCAGCCGGGGAGGGCATCACGGCCGCGGCCGGCGCGGCTGCGCTCGGCGGCTCGGGGCCCTGCGCGCATCCGGAGAGGAGGATCTGCGCCAGCAGGAGGCTGGCGACCGCCGTGTGGTTCAGGGATGTCCGCCTCATCGCTCACCTCCTTCCTTCGTGTAGAAGAGCAGCACGGAGCGGTTCTCGGGCCGGAAGTACGCGGAGACCACCCGCCGGACGTCGTCGGCGGTGACCGCCTGCAGCCGCGGAGGATCCGTGTTGATCGTCTCCCAGCCGCGCATCGAGTCGCGGACGAGGAGCTGGAGGAGGAGAGAGAAGTTCGCGCGCAGCTTGCGGAACTCGTCGGCGGCGAGCTGGTTCTTGACCTTCTCGAGCTCGCGCTCTCCGATGGTCTCCTCGCGCAGGCCGTCGAGCAGGTCGAGGATCGCCTGCTCGACCTCGACCGGGTCCTTGCCGGGCTTGGCCACGGCGCGCACCTCGAAGGAGCCCTCGTACTTGCGGCCGCGCTGGCGGGCGTGCGCGGAGTTCGCGATCTCCTGCTCGAGGATGAGCGACTTGTAGAGCCGGCCGGTGCGGCCGTTGAGGAGCTCCTGGAGCACGACGAGGGCGGGCTCGTCGCGATGGCCGTCGGCGACGGTGTGGAACCGCACGACCGCTGTTGGCCGCGTTTCCGCCCGCGCGATCATCCGCTTCTCCGCCGCCTGCTCGATCTCCAGCGTCCGGACCGTCGCCGGCGGGCGAGGGCCGCGCGGCAGCCGGCCGAGGTACCTGTCGGCCAACCGGATCGCGTCCTCGATCCGGAAGTCGCCGACGAGGCAGGCGGTGACGTTGTTCGGCGCGTAGTAGACGCTGTAGAAGGCGAGGGCCTCGTCGCGGGTGATCGCCTCGACGTCGCTCGGCCAGCCGATGACCGGCCAGGCGTACGGGGACGAGGTCCAGAAGAGGGCGTCGAACTGCTCCTCGAACCTGCCGGTCGGCGTGCTCTCCACGCGGAGCCGCCGCTCCTCGCGGACGACGTCGCGCTCGCTGTAGAACTCGCGGAAGACGGGATTCAGCAGCCGGTCCGATTCCATCCAGAACCAGAGCTCGAGCTTGTTCGCCGGCACGTTGATGAAGTAGACCGTGAAGTCCTCCGACGTGCCGGCGTTCATCCCCGAAGCTCCCGCCGCCGTGTAGACCTTGTCGAACTCGTCCTTGACGATGATGCTCTTCTGCTCGGCCAGGAGCTTCTGGAACTCCTCGAGGAGCTCGCGGTGGCGGGGTGAGCGCGCCGCTGGATCGGACGGGTCGGAGATCTCGCCGAGGCGGTGGCGCTCCTGGAGCTTCTCCTGCTCGATCTGGAGATCGGTGCGGAGCCGGTCGAGCTCCGCGATGATCTCCAGGTCCCGATCGATGTCGCTCGTGCCGATCACCCGTGTCCCCTTGAACATCATGTGCTCGAAGAGGTGCGCGGTGCCGGTGATGCCCGGTCTCTCGTCGACCGAGCCGACCCTGGCGATCCAGCCGGCGGCGACATTCGGCTCTCCGGGCCGGGGCAGCATCAGGAGCCGCAGGCCGTTCTCGAGGGTGTGCACCTGGACCGGGACATGCTGCGCCGCGAGCGCCGGGAGGAAACCCGAAAGGATCGCTGCGGTGAGAAGAGGCACCATCTCTCGCATGGGGGATCGAAGCCTCGTGAGAATGAGTTGAGGGGTCGTACCGAAAACCGCACTATCGTAGTGCCGCAGGCCGCGCGCGCCAAGGGCTCCGGGAAAAGAGTCCCAGGCCGCCCCGGCGGGCGCCAACAGGGCGAGGACGCCGCCGAGGGCTCTCATCCTTGCCGCTCCGCGGTTGCTTGCCGCCGTTTCGCGCCCGGCGTCTGCCCCGTCTCCGCGGCCGGGCGAGCGCGCGGCGGCGGCGCGGCGCTTGTCCCTTGCTTTTTCCCGCCGGCCAGTTAGACCCATCTCCATGGCCAGGCGAGCGAGCGACGGCCGCGCGGAGGCGATCCGCCTGCGCGGGGTCCGCCAGAACAATCTGAAGGGGATCGACTGCGACATCCCGCTGGGGGAGCTGACCGTGATCACGGGCGTCAGCGGCTCGGGGAAGTCGTCTCTGGCGTTCGACACTCTCTACGCGGAGGGACAGCGGCGCTACATCGAGACCTTCTCGGCGTACAC
>JAFGKN010000643.1 GCA_016928605.1 Planctomycetota bacterium
CGTCATGAACGATCTGCCGCTGCCGGGATGGCTCCTCCGCTGGCTCTCCGTGGACGTCGAGTCGCTCGAGGGCGGGACCGCGCGCCTGAGGCTCGCCCGCTTTCCGGAGGGCGAGTGGGGCCTTCTCGCGCTGATCGCCGTCGCCGCGGCGTTCGCGGTCATCGCGGCGATCTACCTGCGTGAGGGGAGGATCCCCACCTGGCGCAAGATGGCGATGGCCGCGGTGCGCTGCCTCCTGGTGCTGCTGGCTGCCTGCGTCCTCTTCTACCCCGTCCTCGAGGTGAACCGGGCGCGCGACCTGAAGGCGACGACGCTCGTCCTCCTCGACGACTCGCTGAGCATGGGGATCCGGGACCGCTACCAGAGCGCCCCCGAGCTGCGCGATCCGCTGGCGGCCCTGCTCGCCGTCGAGCCGCAGAGGCTGGGCGAGACGTCGCGGGCCGACATCGTCACCCGCGTGCTCGGCGCGGGCGAGGCGAAGCTGCTGCGCGATCTGAGGGAGCGCAACCTGCTCAAGGTCTACACCTTCTCCGATCAGCTCCGGCCGGTCGCGAGCGGACCGCAGACAGGGGCCGCGGGCGCCGGCGAAGCAGCCGGAGCCGAGGGACCCGGCCCCGCGCCTCCCGTGCCTCCGGCGGATCCGGGGGCTGCGGCCGGCGGCGAGGCGGCGCCCGCGGAGGACGCTCCGCTTCCGGTGCCCCGCATCGCCCTCGAGCCGCGCGGCACGGTCACAGATCTGGCCGGCGCGCTCCGAGCGGCGGTCGATCAGCAGGGAGGGACGCGCGTCGCGGCCGCGGTGGTCTTCAGCGACGGCCGCCTGACGGCCGGCGAGAGCGTCGCGGGCATCGCGGAGTTCCTCCGCCGCCGGTCGATCCCCGTCCACGCCGTCGGCGTCGGGGATCCCACCCCTCCGCGCAACTTCCGGCTGACGGCGGTCCTCGCCAGCGAGCGCGTCTTCGCCGGAGATCCCATCACCGCCGACGTGCGCGTCCGGCAGGAGGGCTTCGACGGAGAGACGGTCCGCGTCGAGCTCGTCGACCGCTTCCTCCCCCTCGGCGGATCCGCCGAGGAAGCCCCCCGGACGATCGACAGCGCCGATCTCACCTTCGCCGAGGGGCAGGGCGAGGCCACCGCGCACTTCTCGCTGCCGGTGGAGGGCCTCGGCCGCCACCGGCTCACGGCGCGCATCGAGCCGCGGCCCGAGGAGACCTTCCTCGACGACAACTCCCGCAGCGCGGACGTGGAGGTGATCAAGGAAGCGTCCAAGGTCCTCCTCATCGCGGGCGCCCCCACCTGGGAGTACCGCTTTCTCAAGAACATCCTCCTCCGCGACAAGCGCATCTTCCTCGCTGGATGGCTGCTCAGCGCCGACGCCGACTTCCCCCAGGAGGGCAACACCAGCCTGAAGGCGCTTCCCAGGGACGCCAAGGAGCTCTTCGAGTACGACGTCGTGCTCCTGCTGGACGTCGATCCCGAGGGGCTGCCGCCCGGCTACCCGGAGCTCCTCGAGCAGTTCGTGGGCAAGCACCGCGGAGGCCTCCTCTACCTGGCGGGAGAGAAGTACTCGATCTCCTTCTTCCACAGCCAGGCGATGAGGCCGATCGCCGACATGCTGCCGGTGGTGGCGGACCTCAGCCGGGCGGAAGGGGAGCGGAGCCGCGCTCCGTTTCACGAGAAGGACTGGCCCCTCTCGCCCACGCGCGCCGCGTCGACCCATGCGGCGACCCGGCTCTCGTCGCACCCGGAGCGCAATCGCGAGCGATGGGAGGAGATCTCGAGCGTCTACTGGTCCTTCCCCGTGCGCAAGGCGAAGCCCGGCGCCACGGTGCTGCTCGAGCACGCCGACCCGGGCCGCGCCGTCGAGGGAAAGCTCCAGCCCGTCCTCGCCTGGCAGTTCTACGAGGGCGGTCGGGTCATCTTCATGGGCACCGACGAGACGTGGCGGTGGAGGGCGACGACCGAGGACGTCTACGACCAGTTCTGGATCCAGACCGTGCGCTACCTGACCGAGACGAGGCTCTCCGGCGGCAAGCGCCAGATCCTCCAGACGGACAGCGAGGTCTACGGCCTCGGCGACGTGGTGCGCGTCTCCGCCCTGCTGATGGACGAGAGCTACAAGCCGCTCGAGATCGAGTCGCAGAGCGTGGTGATCGAGCACCCGGACGGATCCACGAGCGAGCTGGAGCTGAAGCCGGACAGCTCCGCCCCCGGCTGGTACCGCGGCGTCTTCGTGCCGCGCAGCCTGAACGACTACCGCCTGCTGATCCCCGGAGGCGCCGAGACCGCGATGCGCGTCGAGCCTCCCGACCTCGAGTTCCAGGTGCCGCGGCTCGACGAGGAGAGCCTGCAGGCCCTCGCCGAGGGGACCGCAGGGAGCTATTCCCGGATCTGGGAGGCGGCGTCCGTCCCGGAGAGGATCCCGGACCGCCGCCAGACCGTCATCACCACGGACGATCCCGTGACGCTCTGGGACAACTGGGTCAGCATGGCCTTGCTGGCTGGCCTGCTGACGCTCGAATGGATACTGAGAAAGCTGAACCGACTGCTTTGAAGCGCGGAGCACACCCTTGGCACCTGGCGAACTTCACGAGCCTCCGATGAGCCGGCCGGCGCCGACGCCTCAGCGGATCGAGACGCGCCTGCGCGAGCTGCGGGCCCTGCTCCGCCTGGCGCTCGCGGCGCGGGGAGTGGCGATCCTGGGAGCGATTCTCGCTGCCCTCGTGCTCGCCTCGCTGGGCATCGACCGTCTCTTCCGGCTGTCGGTCGGAGCCCGGGGGCTGGCGCTCGTCCTGTACGGCGCCTTCGCCTGCGCCGCGGCGTGGAAGCTGCTCGTGCGGCCGCTCCGCATCGAGCTGCCCGACCGGATCCTCGCGGACATCCTCGAGCGCCGCTTCCCCGAGCTCGCCGACCTGCTCCGGAGCGCGGTCGACTTCCTGCGGGATCCGAGAGTCCTCGCAGCACCCGAGAGCGAGGCGTCCGCAGCCGCAGCCGGACCTGCAGCCGCGCCCGCAGCCGCAACCGGAGCCGCGCCCGCAGCCGCAGCCGCAGCCGCAGCCGGATCCGCAACCGGACCCGCAGCCGCAGCCGGATCCGCAGCCGAAACCGCAGCCGGAGCCGCAACCGCAGCCGGATCCGACTCCGACTCTGACTCTGACTCTGACTCTGACTCTGACTCTGACTCTGACTCTGACTCTGACTCTGACTCTGACTCTGACTCTGACTCCGAC
>JAFGKN010000644.1 GCA_016928605.1 Planctomycetota bacterium
CAGGCTTCGGAGCCAGGCGCTAATCCTCTCGACCAGCATGAAAGGAACGACCATGGATCAACCGCTAGAATACCGCGCAGCAGAATGTTCCTGAAGAATCTACTCGAAGATAACACCAAGGCTGTTCTTCAAGGCTATCATCTCTATTGGTTTCCCAACCGTTCGATGAGTAGCTCCAAGGAGCGCCTGACGACTGATCTCTTGGAGGGTATGCAGGAGCAGTCTCTCGTCCGGGAGAGATTCGACGGCCTGGGCCGGTCGCATCAGTCGTTGCTGCTCGCTCTTCTGCGCCGTGACAGCTACCAGGGATCTCTTCCCGAGATCCTTACCGACCGCTATGGCAGACAAGTCGAGGAGTTTGAAGTCGAACCGACCATCAAGACCTTGCTGGCAAATGGTCTTGTCTTCAAGCTATGTGGAAACGGATCCCAGGCGGGGGACGTTTACTTGATCGCTTCGGAAGTCGGCGATGCTCTCAAGAGAACGATAGCTCTGGAAGAACGCGATGTTCTCGACATGCTCGCCGCAGAGAGGGTCTACAGCGAGGGGGATCTCTGTGCGGGAGTCCATCAGGTCGATCTGTCGAAGAGGATCGCCAAGGTAGCCGATGAGCAGCTGCACCGCCTGGCACTGGTCGCATACGAGGAACATCATGGCATCCTCACGTTCTCTGAGGCTTCTCACCGAAACCTCGTGAGTGAGAGCCTCAACCGCGATCACTGGCGCTCCCTGCTTGAGCGAGAGCGTCTGGGTACCACGGGCGTTCTCAGTCTGAAAGACTTTGGGATCGACGTCGAGGAGCAGTGCTTGGTCCTTGATCAGGACCTCATCTACGCCGACTCTCTGCGGCGCGCTCGGTGCCGCCGGAGCGCTTCAAGCGATGCGCGGAGAGCGGATCAACAGATCGCGGAAAACGATGTCGAGGTCTCGATCGGCACGGACTTCATCATCGATATCGACCGGTTTCTCGAATTGATCCGCACAGAGCAGTTCGATGTGACGAGAGAAGGCAGGCTCTACAAGAAGACGGAAGACCGGATCTCAAGCGTTTTCATCACTGCCCGCTATGACGAGTACTTCGAAGGATGCGCTGTCAGCCATATTTTCGAGATCTGCCGCCGCCTGCGGTTTTTCACCATCGAGTCCCAGAAGATCGTCGGAGACCGCCTTCACCGCTTGGCCTGGCAGAACAAGAGCGTCGACAGCAAGCTCAAGGTGATCTACGAGCACTATCTCAGCGACCAGCAGGGAAAGAGATGGAGCTTTCACCAGAAAGCCCTTCGCAGCGAGTTCATCGACCATCTCAAGAAGATCGATCCTGGACAGTGGCTCGCAGCCAAGCCATTCATCGCAGCGGTTGTGGCTCGGTACCTCCTCAACCTTGAAGACAGAGGCATTCGCGAAGAGTTCAAGCAGCATTGGATGGAGGATTTTCAGGGCGAGACCTTGATGGTGCCGTTCGCCAAGCTGCACCACGATCTCTCGTACTGGGTCATCCACCGGCTTGCGCTTGTGGGGCTTCTCGACATCGGCTACGTCGATGCGGCCTTCACATCCGTGAGACTCTCACACCTGGGGCTCCGGTTCTTCGGGCTGCGCTACGATACGCTCGAGGATCTTGACCGTCCTCTCCTCGTGAATCCTGATTTCGAGGTTGTGGCCTTCCCCGGGAGCTCTCGCGAAGAAGAGGTGAATCTGTTGTTGAGCCGGTTCGCGGATCGGCTTGACTCGAATCACGTCAAGCGCTATCGTCTCAGCCGAGACAGCCTGAAGCGCGGCATTATCTCCGGGCTGAAGAGCGAGGAGATCAAGGAGTTTCTCGAGCTGCACAGCCGGGTGCCGCTGCCGCCGAATGTCACGTTCTCCCTCAGGGAGTGGACCGATGGCGTCGAGCTGATTCGAAAGCAGAAGGTAATGTTGCTGCGCGCGTCGACGGCGGAGGGTTGTCGCCGGCTTGTCAAGATCCTCGAGGAACGAGAGATCGAGTTCGAGAAGCTCAACGACAAGATCGCGATGGTCCGCGGCAGCAAGTCGGAAAAAGCACTCCGCGACCTTCACGAGCATTTTGAGAAGAACGGCCTCTTTGTCGAGTAAAGAGGAGATTCATCTTGCTGAGCGAGCCCCGATCTATCAGCCTTGTTTGCGAGCTGGTCCATATCCCGATGAAGCACACGGCGGACCACCTTCGAGAGCTCTACAACCGCGTTTGCCGCTCCTGCGGCTACGAGAACTTCATCAGGACCTCGTCCGGCGCTCGCATCGAGAAGCAGGAGGCGGAAGGCGAGGGCTTCTCGCATCTGAATCTCGCGGGAGATCGCATCCAGTTCACGGATGACCACGTGGGCATCTCCGTCGATCAGTTCGCGAGGAAGGTCTCGGCTGTTCTGCGCGAAGCCTTTCCTCTCCTGCGGATACCGGTCGTCCTGGTTCAGCAGGCGACCGTGCGGGTGATCACGACACCCAACAGCTTCAAGACGGCGGCGGAGTACCTCGCGCGGAGTCTCTTCCGCATCCGGACTGCGGATCTCGAGCTGCTGGGCCGGCCGACGAGCGTCTTCGGCTTCCGTCTCGTCTTTCCTCCAACGAGGGAGCAGTCCCACGGCTTCAACACCCGCATCGAGTCGTACCTCCGCGATGGGCGCTCTCTCTATGTCGAGACAGTCGGCACCTTCAAGATCCCCATCCAGCCCCAATCTCTGCAGATGGTCGAGGAGAACATCCTCGCGACGGCACAGTTTAGCAGCGAGAAGGTGATCCCCTTTCTCTCGCGGTACGATCGCCGGGAAGACGAGGATTGAGATCTGCTGTTGCCGGCGCATCCCGTGCGGAGGAGTGCGTCTCGACGAGCGGCCGCCGCCGCTGTCGTTCGACAGCTCCTGCCCGAGAGACGCTCAGCCGGCCTCTCCAGGGTCGAGGGCTGTGCGTCCAGCGCGCATGTGGACGAGCGCTGTCTGCGATGCATCCACTGCTGAAGAGACGCTCAGCCGGCTGGCTGTCGCTCCAAGGGCCTGCGCTTCACGAGAAGTTCGGTCAACAGAAGCAGCACCACACCGACGCAGATGCCGCTGTCCGCGATGTTGAAGTTCGGCCAGACGTGTTCCTTGCCCTCGTAGACGAAGAACCACTTGATCCAGTCGCGGACGGCGTTCATGGTCAGCCGATCGTAGAAGTTGCCGATGGTCCCTCCGCAGACGAGGCCGAGGGCCGCGATGAACCAGAGGTTTGCGGGGTGCGGCTGCCGCAGAGTGAAGAACACAACTCCCACGATGATCAGCGCGGCGAGCGCGGAGATCGCCGTCAGGACACTCGTGTGGCGAGAGAACCAGCCGCTGAAGGCGCCGGTGTTGAAATTCGCCTCTAGTTCGAAGAGGCCCGGAAGAACCTCTATGCGCTTCTGATGCGCCACATGCGGACGGAGGTCGTCCGGACCGTTGTGGGGCACGAGCTCGACCTTCACCTGAAGCCACTCGAAGACGGCCGCCTTGCTCCACAGGTCCACTGCGGCGATCGCCGCGGTGATGCCGACGAAGAGGCTCCAGGCCTTGAGCCGGCCCGGGCGGCTTTCGGGAGATTTCGCAAAGTCCTTCATGGGCTCCTGTACGAGGTGGTCGCAGAGTCCTTCACTGGCTCCTGGAGCAGGCAGCGAGCAAGCGCCGCTGAGGTCGCGTCAGGATCGTTCGTCATCCCGGAAGGACGAGAAGTTCTCGAGGAGTGAGATTCTATACTTCGAGACCCGCATCCACCACTCTGCTCCCCGATCGAAGAGCGACCTGGCCGATTCCGCGATGTCGTTGGCCTCGGTCTCCAGGCGAGATCCGAGATCGGGAAGCCAGCGGCCCGGCCTCAGGCGAAGGAGGAGCAGACGGAGCGCGGCTTTCCTGACGTCCGGCGAGCGGTGGAGCAGCCCCAGCAGGAGGCGCGAGATCTCGGTGGCAGCGGCCTCCTCCGACAGGATCTCGGCGGCGCGATCTCTCACGGCGTCGTGCGGATGCGAGACCAGGGAGAGGGAGAGATCCGCTCGCAGCCGTGCATCGAGCCGGTTCCACCACTCCATGGCCCTGTCTCGCAGCGCTGGGTCATCGAGGGCGCCGAGGAGTGCTGCGGATGGATCCCATCCCCCTCCCTGCCGGCTTGCGAGCAGGTCCAGGGCGCGGCGGCGCAGATCGGCCTCGCTCGAGCGCATGAGAGTCGCCTCCAGCAGGCAGAGAGCCTCCGGCTCATCGGACCGCGCGAGGGCTTCGAGGCAGAGAGCTCGCAGGGGAGTCGAGATCCGGCCATGTGCTAGCGACGCGAGAGCCGGAGTCGCCCCCTGGCTGGCGAGAGCGCGGATCGCTTCGACGCCGTGACGGGCGCTGTGGCGGACAGCGATCTGCGACAAGAGATCCGCCGAACGGCGAGGCTCGAGCTGCGCCAGCGCCAGGATGGTGGGCCGGCCCAGCTCCTCCTGATCGACGAGATCCATGGCTCTTGCCACCAGCAGATCGGGCTCGCAGGCGGCGGCCGAGGCGAGCCACTGCCGGGTGAACTCGCGGGCCCCATCGGGAGAGACCTGCACCTGCAGATTCGGCGCGAGGTCGAGCGTGGAGAACAGGGGCGCCCGATCGAGACGCTGCATCTGGTCGAAGCTCCAGCGAGAGATCATCTCGCGGGCCTTCTGATCGCCGATGGTCCATAACGATCCGTGCAGGCAGGCGAAGGTCTGTGTGTCGATGCGGAGCAGCTCGCCGCTCCTCGAGAGGCCGATGGCATCGAGCAGCGGGTCGCTCGTCTGGAGTGAAGCGAACAGCTGGAACGCCGAGCGGCGCACGGCGGGATGCGGATCGCGCAGCGCGGCTCGCGCCAGCTGGAGATCCCCCGCGGCGCGTCGTCCCTCGGCGACCTCATCCCGAAGAACCTCGAGAGCGGCGGCGCGCAGGGGCGGCCGCCCGTCGGCAAGGATCTCCTCGAGCGGATCCGCCGAGGCGAGACGGCGGATCTCCGCCGCGAGATCATCGGCGTTCATACCTCGCGGGAGGAGGGCTCGCGCGCGTTCGATCTCCGCGAGTGCGGGCTCGGCCTCTCCTCGGCCCAGCGCCAGGATCGCGCGGCCGAAATGCTCGATGGCCGCCTCCGACCTCGCCGTGCGCGCAACGATCTCGTGCACCGCTCTGGAGGTAGCGTGGCCGGGATTCATCGCGGTGAGCCGGCCGGCAGCCTCGATGGCCTCGTCGTACTGCCTGCGCTCCAGGTGAGCGAGAGCCCCCGAGGCGATCTCATCCGCTCTCTGCGCCCGCTGGAGCTGGTATCCGCTGAAGACGATGATGCAGAGCAGCGCCGAGAGCACGACTGCCGCTGTCACTCTTGCGGGCAGGCCGGAAAGCCGCGAGCGCCTCGTCAGGACCTTCTCCCGGATCGCTTCCCCGTCTAGCGCCAACGGCTGTTCGCCGCGGAGGATGCGCCTCAGGTCCGCAGCCAGAGCGAGGGCGGACGTGTAGCGCCGATCGGGCCTTCTCTCGAGCGCGTGCAGGATGCAGGTCTCGAGCGGCGGGGGGATATCCTCGCGGATCGAGCGCGGGCGGCGGATCCTGCCGGCGAGCACCGACCTGCGAAGCTCTCGCACATCGCTTCCCTCGTGAGGCGCCCGCAGCGTGACGAGCTCGTAGAGGTTGGCGCCGAGGGAGTAGACATCCGAGAGCGGACCGGCGGCTTCTCCCGCGCCGATCAGAGCTTCCGGCGCGGTATAGGGAAGCGTGCACGGATCCTCTGCATCGGCGCGGCCGCCGAAATCGGTCATGACGAGCCGCCCCGCCGGAGAGAAGATCAGGTTGTTGGGAGTGAGCCGCAGGTGAGCGATGCCCTCGCGGTGCATCGCAGCGAGGCCTTCGGCCACCTCGGCGAAGAGCCTCGCGGCATGCGCGTAGAACTCCGGGTGTCGATCGCCCGCGGGGCCCATGGCCAGCGGAGACAGAGATGGCCTCTCGGAGCTGCCGCGGATCAGGTCATCGATGATGCCCCGCAGGGAGTCGCCCCCCAGAAGCGGCATCGAGTAGAAGCGCCGCCCGCCGTCCTCGCCGACTTCCTCGAGCCGCAGGACGTTCGGGTGGCGGATCTCCGCCTCGCTCGTTCGCTCGAGACGATGCAGCGACGAGAGGTCGATCGGAACCTCGCTGCCGACGATCTTCAGGGCCAGGCACCGGCCCTCTTTCCTCGCGCGGAAGGTGGTTCCGCGCCGTCCCGAGCCGATCTCCTCTTCCAGGGCGTAGCCGGTCACGGTCCTCGCCTTCGGGACTTCCCGTGGATCCGTCATCACTTCTCTCCACTTCGGCTGGTGCCTCTCCCGCGGTCCCCGGGCGGGGCCGGATTCTCTTCGCTTCCCAGAGAGAGCGCGACCAGGTCGACCCACGACTTATACCCATGGCTCGCCAGCCTTGTAAAGGAATACTTTCGCGGAAGTTACAGGAAAGCTCCGGCCTCGGGGAACGGGTCGGGGGACGCTGCGGGCAGCCCGGCGGCCGTCCGGCGGCGGCGTCCAGGGCAGAGCGCCCGCATCGCCGCCGAGCGGCAGGGAGGACGCGGCAGAGATCGAGGTCTCGCGCTGTCCTCGCGATGCAGGAGGCGGGCCGCGGCGTCACCGCTCGGCGGCCGCCCGCGCCTCTTCCACCAGCTCCTGGAGCTCCGGGCTCGTCGCCAGCCCCGCGGGGGGAAGGGAGACCTGGAGATCGAGATCCTTCACCTCGTCCCACGAGCGGCCCAGGTTGAGATCGAGGCGGTCCTTCTCGAAAGGACCCTCGTACTTCTTCCACTGCGAGATGGCGACGCGGAATTCCCGGCTTCCGGTTCGCTCGAGCGTCCGGCGGCTGACGAGGAGGTCGAGCCGCGCCGGCTTCTCCTCCAGGACGAGGGCTGCGAAGGGCTTGGAGACCAGCGGCTCTCTGCCCACGGATGCAGGGTCGCCCGGAAAGCGCGGGCGGCGGGTCGTCGCTCCGTCCGAAGTGACCCAGAACTTCTGGATGCTCAGCGATGCCTGCCGCAGGCCCTTCGGCTTCTCCGCGAAGCGCAGCAGCAGCTTGCGCCGCTTGGCGTCGGTCAGCTCGACCTGCTTCGCGGCGTTCTTCGCCTCGAGGGTGAACACGCGGCGATCGTCCCCGCCGAGCTTCGGCGTGGGGTTCTCGAGCTCGATGGCCAGCAGGCTCTGCTTCTCGAAGCGTTTCCACCCGGGCAGGTTCCTCGCGACCATGGCGAGCGCGCGGGTGTGGGTATCGCCCTGTCCGCGGCGCTCGAAGTAGGCCTTCGCTACCCGGTAGGCGAAGGCATCGGGGACGATCAGGGCGCGCACCTTCAGACCGGCGGCCGTCCGCTCGACGGCCGTCGACTCCCATTCGGAGAGGCGCAGGAGAAGAGCCTCGATGCGGCGGCCGTCCTCGGGACCGGCAGGCCGGATGACCGGCTGGCGGGCGGCATCCGCAGCCGCATCCTCTGCCTTCGGCTCGGCCTTCTCTGGCGCCGGCTGCGGCGGTTCCGGCTTTCTCTCCTCGACCCCGGCAGCGGCCGCGCTGACGCAGAGGAGGAGGGCGGCAGTCCAGATTCTCGCGTTCGACCATCCCTGAGGTACCATGGGCCAGGCGCTCCTTCTTGGGTTCTCGATCGAGGACGCGGTCCTCGCGCGCTCCGCCCGAGCTCGACTCCGACGATCTTTAGGATGGCGTCTCGGCGTGGCGCTTTCATCCAGAAATTCTACTCTTCTCTCCTCGAGAGGCTTGATGATGGCGGGGCCGTTGGCTAGCCTTGGCGGCTCTCCGAGCGGCGAGAGGG
>JAFGKN010000645.1 GCA_016928605.1 Planctomycetota bacterium
CCTCATTCTAGGCCGGGAGGCGGGCGGCTTCTGAACGGGAAGCCTTGATCCGGAAAGTGAGCCCGCCCCCCTCCTCGAGGTGAGCGGGTTTTTTTTCGTCTGTTTTTCTCCGAAGAGAGGTGACGGATCCGTCCCTCTCCAACCCCTGGTGCTTTCATGAGACGCATTCGGATCTTCGACACGACCTTGCGGGACGGGGAGCAGAGCCCCGGAGCTAGCCTGAACGTGGAGGAAAAGGTGGTGATCGCGAGGCAGCTCGAGCGTCTCGGCGTCGACATCATCGAGGCTGGGTTTCCCATCTCCAGCTCCGGAGACTTCGACGCGGTCCGCCACGTCGCCGAGAGCGTCCGGACCCCGGTGATCTGCGGCCTCGCCCGGTGCCGCGAGCAGGACATCGAGCGGGCCGCGGAGGCTCTGCGCTCGGCCCAGCGCTCCCGGATCCACGTCTTCATCGCCACGTCCCGGATCCACATGGAGAAGAAGCTCCGCATGCCGCCCGAGGAGGTGGTCGAGAACGCCGGGCGCTGCGTGGCCTTCGCGCGGAAGTACACGGACGACGTCGAGTTCTCTCCGGAGGACGCGACTCGATCCGATCTCGACTTCATGTGCCGCGTCATCGAGGTGGCGATCCGGGCGGGCGCCACGACGGTCAACATCCCCGACACGGTGGGATACACGACGCCGGAGGAGTTCTCTCGACGCATCCGGCACATCCGGGAGAAGGTACCCGGCGCCGCCGACATCACGCTCAGCGCACACTGCCACAACGACCTCGGTCTGGCGGTCGCCAACTCCCTCGCGGCCGTGGATGCGGGCTGCGACCAGATCGAGTGCACGGTCAACGGCCTCGGCGAGCGCGCCGGGAACGCATCTCTCGAGGAGCTGGTCATGTCCCTGCGCATGCGCAGGGACATCTACGAGGCCGACACGGGCATCGACACCCGGGAGATCTGGGCGACGAGCCGCCTCGTGTCGAACCTCACGGGCATCGAGGTCCAGCGAAACAAGGCGATCGTCGGCATCAACGCGTTCGCCCACGAGGCCGGGATCCACCAGCACGGCGTGATCAGCGATCCACGGACCTACGAGATCATGTCGGCCGAGGACGTCGGCTGGAGGGGGAACCAGCTCGTGATCGGCAAGCACTCCGGCGTCCACGCCATCGACGAGGTGCTCCGGCAGCGCGGATACAACCTGGAGCGCGAGCAGCTGCAGGAGATCGCCCGGCGCGTCAAGGAGACCGCGGACCGGGAGAAGGTGGTGGCCGAGGAGGACGTCGTGGCGATCGCCGGCGTGGTCCTCGACGAGCTGAGCCCGGAGGAGAGGCTGATCGAGCTCAAGGAGGTCTCGGTCATGACCGGCAACAGCTTCACCGCCAGCGCGACGATCAGGGTGACCATCGAGGGCAGGGATGTGCTGGGGACGGGAACGGGCGTGGGGCCCGTCGACGCGGCATCCCACGCCCTGCAGCAGATCCTCCGCTCGCATGTCGGCCCGAAGCTGGAGCTCAAGGAGTACGGCCTGAAGGCGATCACCGGCGGCACCAACGCCCTCGCTCACGCCCATATCGAGTTCAGCGACGAGAGCAAGAACAGCTTCCGGGGCGAGGGCATCGACGAGGACGTGATCCTCGCCTCCGTCCAGGCCATGCTGAGGGGCGCCAACCGCGCCCTGAACTTCAAGAAGCTCGCGCTGCGCTCCGCGAACGGATCGGCGGACGCCGCGAAGGCAGAGCCATCATGACCCGCATAGAGATTTTCGACACGACGCTCCGCGACGGCTCCCAGGGAGAGGGCGTCTCCTTTTCCCTCCAGGACAAGATGAAGATCCTCCGCTGCCTCGATGAGTTTCAGGTGGACTACGTCGAGGGCGGCTGGCCGGGGTCCAATCCGAAGGACGTGGAGTTCTTCCAGGCGGCGCGCTCCGTCCCCCTGAGACACTCGCGCCTCTCGTCCTTCGGAAGCACCCGCCGGGCGGGGAAGTCGCCGGATGCCGATGCCAACCTCAGGGCCCTCCTGGAGGTCGAGACTCCGGTCGTGACGATCTTCGGCAAGTCCTGGAAGCTCCATGTGACGGAGGTGGTCCGCACCACGCTGGAGGAGAACCTCCGGATGATCGAGGAGTCGGTGCGATTCCTCCGCGAGAAGGACCGCGAGGTGATCTACGACGCCGAGCACTTCTTCGACGGCTACAGGGACGATCCGGACTACGCGGTCCAGACCCTCAGGGCGGCCGCCGCGGGCGGCGCCCACTGCCTCGTCCTCTGCGACACGAACGGCGGCTCGCTGCCCGCCGAGATCCGCGCGGGCGTCCGGGCCGCGAGGGAGGCCCTTCCCGAGACGAAGATCGGCATCCACGCGCACAACGACGGAGGCCTCGCCGTGGCCAACACTCTGGCCGCGGTCGAGCAGGGAGCGATCCACGTCCAGGGGACCTTCAACGGCCTCGGCGAGCGATGCGGCAACGCGGATCTCTCGACGCTCATCCCGACCCTGATCCTCAAGATGGGAAGAAAGCTCTCGATCACCGAAGCGATGCTCTCGGGGCTGTCGCGCACGGCCCGTTACATCTGCGCCATCTCGAACATGAGCTTCCCCGAGAACCACCCTTTCGTGGGCCAGATGGCGTTCGCTCACAAGGGAGGCGTGCACGTCAACTCGGTGATGAAGGTCGCCAGCTCGTACGAGCACATCCAGCCCCAGATCGTCGGCAACAGCCGCCGGGTGCTGCTCTCCGAGCTTGCGGGGCGCTCCAACATCGAGTACCTCGCCGAGACGGAGGGGATCCATCTCCGTGACCATCCCGAGGCCGCTCGCCACGCCGTGAACGAGATCAAGAGGCTCGAGCACCTCGGGTACGTGTTCGAGGGAGGCGAGGCGTCCGCTGCCCTCATCCTGCTCAGACACATGGGCAAGCTGCCGGACTACTTCGACCTGATCCGTTACCGCACGGCCGTCGAGCACCGCTCGACGGGGGGGACCTTCAACGAGGCGACGGTCAAGATCCGCGTGGGTTCCGAGGAGCGCCTCGCGGTGGGAGAGGGCGTCGGCCCGGTGAACGCCCTGGACGATGCCCTGCGCAACGCCCTGGGGCAGTTCTACCCCGAGGTGGAGAACATCATCCTCAAGGACTACAAGGTGCGCATCGTCAACGTCACGGCCGGCACCAAGGCCCGAGTCTGCGTGACGATCGAGTCCACCGACAGGACGGGCGGGCTCGTCTGGGGAACGGTGGGAGCGAGCGAGAACGTCGTCGAGGCCTCGTGGTCCGCGCTGACCGACGGCATCTCGTACGGGCTGCTGCGGCTGCGCGACCCCCAGATCCTGGCCGCGAGCTGAACGCTCCTCCGAGAGGCGGGCTGGGATCAGAAGTCCCAGAGAAGCTGGACGTGGAGCTCGACGTCGGCCGGCTCGTTGGAATCATCGCCCGAGCCGGCGACGTAGTAGATGCCTCCTCCGATCCGGGCTTTCAGCAGGAGATTGCTCCCCGTGTCCGCGCCGTCCTCGCCGGCCAGCTCCCAGGAGGAGCTGTCGGAGAAGTAGCCCACGGTGTCTACGGTGCCTTCTCTCCACATGGTGGCGACTCCTCGCCCACGGCCGGTCGGCTCGCGAAGCGCCTCGCGGTCGCGCGCGCTGGTTCGAGAGATCCCGCGCGGCGGTACGGCCCCGCTGGGAACGCCTCGATGTCATCCCGGAATTGCAAACCGCATTCCACGGCTGGAGCGGCTCGCCGGGCCCGCTCCGCGCGTCGTCGTCTCTCTGCGTTTCTGTCTGTAGTTTACCGCTCGATCAGCGTTTTGCCCGAAATCGGAGGCTCTCGGGGGCTCCCGGCCCGCTCGGGAGGCCCGCGTGGAGGGTAAGAAAGCCTGACACATGACAGATGTGGGAGGCGCGAGCGCGAGGCCGAGCCGAGGACGTCTCTGGCGGCGGTCGACGGCCTCCTCGCCCTGCTCCCCGAAGCGCGCGATCGCCTTCGTCATCGGCGGGAGAGCACGGTGCGGCACTTTTTCTTACGAAGCGCGCGGCGTCCGAGTTACACTCTTCCGTAGTGTTTGAATTCCATGCACCGGGGCCCTGAGCGACCAGCTTGACCTACCTCCTCTGCGCCGGCCTTGACCGTTCCGCGACGCCCAGCGGAGGGGGGACGAGCGGGATCTCCGCGCGGACCCGGCCTCTCCATTCCAAGACCCGCGGGCGGGCGCGCGATCCGCCGACGAATCCGCTCCGCTCGCGGCAAGACATGGTCCCGGCCCGCTCCGTCACCGCCGGGGAGCGCATCGCCGGTCGACGGATTCACTTTCAGCTCCATGGATGAGACTCACCCTCCTCAGAGGCTTCCCTCGGGACCTCGGGCGCCCGTGAGCTCGCCGCCTCCGTCCGGCGGCGGGTCCGATGCGGTGACGCCGCCGCTGCCGTCTCTCGGCTCTCACCGCATCGAGGTGAAGCTCGGCCAGGGAGGCATGGGGAAGGTCTACCGGTGCCGCGACGAGCTGCTGCACCGCAGCGTCGCCGTCAAGGTGCTCCACGAGAAGTATGTCGAGGATCCCCGCTACAAGGCGAGGTTCCTCCGGGAGGCGCGGACGGTGGCGAGCCTCTCGCACCCCGCGATCGCGCAGGTCTACAGCGTCGAGACGACGACGGACGGCTCGCTGATGATCGTGATGGAATATGTCGAGGGCCGCTCCCTCGACGATCTGCTCCGCAGCGCCGGCGCGCTCCGTCCTCTCGAGGCGATCCGGCTCGTGAGGCAGGTCGCCGACGGCCTGCGAGCCGCCTTGAGGCTGGGGATCATCCACCGCGACATCAAGCCGTCGAACCTGCTGCTCCACGACGACGGCCGCGTGAAGATCGTCGACTTCGGCCTCGCCAAGGATCTGGCGACGGACAGCTCTCTCACCGATGATGGAATCGTCCTCGGAACTCCGCAGTACATCTCGCCGGAGCAGGGGCGCGGCCAGCCCGTGGACCAGAGATCGGACATCTACTCGCTGGGCACGACCTTCTACCACCTCATCACCGGCCGGCCCCCCTTCGAGGGCAAGACACAGATCGCGGCGATCGTGGCCCATGTGCAGGAGGCGCCCCAGGCTCCCCATCGCCTGCGGGAGAAGCTC
>JAFGKN010000646.1 GCA_016928605.1 Planctomycetota bacterium
CCCAGCGAGTCCGAGTCGGACAGAACAGATCCCACGCCTTCGGGCGGGAGGGCGCATGACATCCGAGAGAGCTTCCAGACACATCGGCATCGTGGCGTGCAGCGCCGAGGGCGCGGCGCTCTGCTACCGGACGATCTGCGCCGAGGGCGCGGCCCGCATGGGGGAGCACGCTCACCCCGAGATCACGATGCACACGCATCCCCTCGCGCTCTACAAGAGGCGCTTCGAGGCGGGCGACTGGCAGGGAGTGGCCGAGCTCATGCTCTCCTCCGCGAGCATCGTGGCCGCGGCGGGCGCCGAGTTCGCCATCTGCCCCGACAACACGATCCACGAGGCGTACGAGATGGTGGAGAGGTCATCCCCGATCCCGTGGCTGCACATCGCCCGCGTCGTGGCCGCCGAGGCGAAGCGCCGCGGATACACGAGCCTCGGCATCCTCGGCACCCGCTTTCTCATGGAGGGCCCCGTCTATCCGCCGGCCCTCGAGGAGATGGGGATCGGCTGCGAGATCCCCGAGCCTCCGGCCCGCGCGCGGATCCACGAGATCATCTTCGGCGAGCTCGTCTACGGCATCCTGAAGGAGCCTTCGCGGCTCTTCTTCAACGATGTCATCGCCGCGCTCCGCGATTGCGGATGCGACGCCGCCGTCCTCGGATGCACCGAGATCCCCCTCATCGTGGATCCTGCCCGGTGCCCGCTTCCGACCCTCGACTCGACGCGGCTCCTCGCGCGCGCGGCTCTCCAGGAGGCGATGAGGTCGTCGTAGGCCTGTAACCGTTCAGGCCGCCCTGCGAACGCCGGCAAGGGCGAAGCGTTGACACGAGCTGAGAGGAACGATGAGAATACCATGTGAACATCGCCGGGGTCGCCTCAACGTGCGCCGGGCATCAGTGAATGGTTTTGACATCCCGGAGTGCGCGTGTGGCGTCACACCCGAGCTGCAGTGATCCATGGGCCCACTGTCCCTCGACTGAAGGCCGGTCGTGCGCATGAAACATCGCAAGCTGGGACCGGAGCGGATTCTCGGTGGAGAGGACGTCCCCGACCAGAAGACAGGAGAGTTGGACAGCAAGGATGAGCGCGATGAATGTGGAGAGGAAGCCGATCACACTCGAGAACCTGCGCCAACATCGCGAGGCTATCCTCGAGATCGCCCGCCGCTACGGGGCGCACGATCTCCGCGTCTTCGGCTCTGTGGCTCGAGGTGATGCCACCGGCGCCTCGGATGTGGACATCATCGCGCGATTCGATCCTGACCGGTCGCTCCTCGATCATGGCGGTCTCATCATGGACCTGGGGGAGCTACTCGGCGTGAAGGTCGATGTCATCAGCGAGGCCGGCATGCGACCCCGCTTCCGCGAGCACGCCATGAAGGAGGCGATCGCTCTATGAGAACCGACCGGCCGCTGCTGGAGGACCTGCTCGAAGCCATCGAGGAAACGCTGGCCTGCACGCCGGCCGGACGCGACGAGTTCGACGCCGACAAGTTCCTGCGTTCCCACCTCCTCCGCCAGCTCCAGATCATCGGCGAGGTTGCTTGGCGGCTGTCTCCAGACCTCAAGGAAAGCCATGCGGCGGTGCCGTGGAAGCAGATCGCCGGGATGCGCCATGCCATCGTCCATGACTACTTCGAGGTGGACTGGAACGAGGTCTACCAGGTGGTCATCCGCGATATCCCCATGCTCAAGGCCCCGATCGAAGCCATCCTCAATTGCCTCCCGCCCGAGGAGCGTTGAGGTATCTCCAGCGACTCATGGCGGTGGACGTTCGTGTCCGGGAGGCTCGGCGCACGTAAGGCTTGTCGTTCGTCTCCCCAGGCGCAGCATCTCTTCGCCTCCGGCAGGATCGCCAGCCCCTGCCGCGCTGGTCATCTGAGATCCGAGTCACTTCTTCTTCCCGAACTTCCAGAGGTGCCGATCGCTGCGGATGAAGATGCCGCCCTGCGCGATGGCCGGCGATGCGAGGATGGTCTCCCCCAGCTCGGCCTGGCCGGCCACCTCGCCCTGCTCGGCGCCCAGCCGGACGACATGGACGCCCCCCTCCTCGTTGATGCAGAAGATGTGCTCTCCCGCGATGACCGGCGTGCTGCTGTAGGGGCCCTTCAGCCGCAGCTGCCACCTCGCCTCGCCGCTCGAGGCGTCTCCGCAGGCGAGGACGCCCGCGCCGCTCAGCGCGTAGACGCTCCCGCGGTGAACCACGGGGCTCGAGGTGGCGGGGCGCAGCCGCGTCGATCGCCACGCGACCTCCGGCGCCTCTCCCCGCGCGCCCGGCCGCAGCGCTGTGAGCCCTCCCGAGGGGACGAGCACCAGTCCCTCGTGCAGGGCGCACGAGGGGATGCAGTAGCACTTCTCCTCGTGGACCCAGATCTGCTCTCCGGTGCGAAGATCGTGGCCGGAGACGAGATCCCAGGACTCGAGGACGACGGCCGCCGCATCGCCATCCCCATAACTCAGCAGCACCGGCGTGCTCCAGCTCGGATTCGATCCGCGGGGGATCTTCCAGATGTTGACGCCCGTGCCGGCATCGATGCCCGCGGCGAAGGAGTGGCTCTGGTTCTCCACCTGCACGACGACGATCCCGCCGGCGACGATGGGCGAGGACGCCATGCCCGTCGCGTTCGACGCGTTGGGATAGTCGTGCGCAAGCCCGCGAAGCCAGATGAGGTTCCCATCGAGGTCGAGACAGAAGAGGTCGTTCGTCGCGAAGAAGGCGAAGATGCTCTCTCCGTCGCTCGCCGGCGTCGGCGCGGCCATGCACGTCTTCGGATGGCACATCGTCCGTCCGGTCGACCAGAACTGGCGCTCCCAGAGCTTCG
>JAFGKN010000647.1 GCA_016928605.1 Planctomycetota bacterium
CGCATGTTCTGAGATCGGGACTCACACAGCGCAGGGGCGGTGAGAGAGGAGAGAATCCATGAGGTCGAGAATCTGGTTCGTCGCTTGTCTCGTCGCAACGTCGTCGCTCGCCGCCGCTCCCGTGCGCGAGGATGCGCGCATCTACCGAGGGGAGCACCTCGACGGCCTCGCCATGCCCATCGGCGGCATCGGCACCGGGACCGTCTGGCTCGCCGGCGATGGCCGGCTGAGCGTGTGGCAGGTCTTCAACAACTCCGACGAGCAGCCGCTTCCCGACACGTTCCTCGCGGTCCGGGCGGGGGGAGAGCGGCCGGCGGTCCGCGTGCTGCAGCGCGGGGAGGGCTGGGGCGCCGCCGGCTTCTCGGAGATCTCGTGCATCGGGGAGTATCCTCTCCTCAGGATCCGCTACAGGGATGAGGATCTCCCCATCGACGTCGATCTCGAGGGGCTCAACCCGCTCATCCCCACCAGCACGAAGGACTCGGCGCTCCCCTGCGCGATCTTCCGCCTCACGGCGCGCAACCGGAGCGACCGGAGCGTGGACGCCTCGTTCCTCTTCAGCCTCCAGAATCCGATCGGCTACATGGGCGGCGCCCGCCTCACGGGCCGTACCTTCGCCGGCTTCGGCGGCAACCAGAACATCTACCGCGAGGCGGCCGGCGGAGGCGTGATGCAGCTCGCTTCGGCTGCCGCTCCGGGCTCGCGCATGGGCAAGGATATCCGGCTCTTCGTCTCCGGCCGGGGCGAGAGGTCCGTCCTCCACTGCTCGCGCGTCGAGGTCGTCGGCTTCCCGCGCGCCGGGATCCCCTCGGTCGATGCGGTCTGGATCGAGGGGCTCACCGGCGGAGAGGAGCCCCGCATCTGGCAGCTCCTCGCGGCCGCCGCGCGCGACGGCAAGGTCGTCCTTCTCTCCGGCGCGGCCTCCAGCTTCTTCCAGCAGATCGCGGCGCTCCAGAGCGGCGAGACGCCGGCCTACGAGCACGAGGTCTTCGAGGATTTCGAGAGCGGCGCCTACGAGGGCTGGACGGTCGAGAGCGCCGCCTTCGGCAAGGCTCCGCACACCGGGACCACGCCGGGCCAGCAGCCGGTCAGCGGCTTCGCCGGCAAGCGCCTCGTCAACACCTTTCTCCCCGGCGACGCTCCCCACGGCCGGCTCACATCGAAGCCCTTCCGCATCGAGAAGAGGTACATCGGCTTCCTCGTCGGCGGGGGAGGGCACGCCGGCCGCACCTGCGTCAACCTGCTCGTGGGCGGCGAGGCGGTGCGCACGCAGACCGGGAAGAACCTCGAGCTCCTCGAGCCCGCGCAGTGGGATGTCTCGGACCTGCGCGGCAAGGAGGCCCGGATCGAGGTCGTCGACGCGGAGAGCGGTGCCTGGGGGCACATCAACCTCGATCAGATCATCTTCAGCGACGCGCCCCCGCGCGCGATCCTCGCTCCGGCCTCGGGGCTGAAGGACATCGCCCCCTTCGTCGCCGCGCGGATCGAGGATGTCCGCGATGTGGAGGTCCGCGAGGATCTGCCGCCGCCCATCGACGGCGCCGAGGGCTCGTGGAAGGTGCGGAGGGCGGTCGCCCTCGAGGCGAGCGGGTACGACGATTACACCATGGTCTCCGGCCGCGAGGGCCTTCCCCTCCTCGTATCCGGCCCCTTCGGAAAGGGGACGATCGTGATCGCCCTGGCCGAGGGGCTGCCGGCCTCCTGGGGGATGGCGGCCATCGCGCGGGAGCTCGGCACGGTCTACCGCCACGGCGAGGGGATCCACCGCGACTCGCGCCTCTGGGGAGGTCTTGCTCTCGGCGCGGTCGGAGAGGGCGTGACGGCCTGCGCGCGCTGGACGGACGCCGCCGATCTCTGGAAGGACTTCTCTGCTGATGGGCGGCTCTCCGGACCCGGCGATTCATCGGCGAGCCCCGCGGGCGAGACCTACAACGCCGCGCTGAGCGTGCCGCTCGCGCTCGAGCCGGGCGAGGAGAAGACGGCGAGCTTCGTCCTCACGTGGTTCTTCCCGAACGTCGAGCGCTTCGGCCACCGCGGGAACCGCTACGCGGCGTGGTTCGGCGATGCGATGGAGGTGAACGAGTACGTCCGCGGGAACCTCTCGCGCCTCGTCGCCGACACGCACCTCTACCACGACACGATGTACGAGACGAACCTCCCGTACCTCGCCGTGGACGCCATCACGTCGCAGTCGGTCATCTTCCGCGGGCCGACGTGCTGGTGGGCCGAGGAGCACAAGGACACCGGCAAGGACTACTTCGCAGGTTTCGAGGGCTGCTACGGCTGCTGTCCCCTCAACTGCACGCACGTCTGGAACTACGCGCAGGCGCACGCGCGGCTCTTTCCCGAGATCGGCCGCAACCTCAGGTGGTACGACTTCCAGCACTACCTCAAGGAGGACGGCGAGACGCAGCACCGCCAGCACGCGCCGAGCGGCGGCTTCATCGACGGCCACTCCGCAGTGATCGAGGGAGCTTACCGGGAGTACCTGATGAGCCCGGACGCCTCGTTCCTCGAGGAGATCTATCCGCGGGTGAAGCTCGCCATGGAGTGGCTCATCAAGAAGATCGATCCGGACGAGGATGGCGTGAACGGCGGCCAGCAGTGGAACACCTACGACGTGGCGACCGACGGCGCTCACACCTTTCTCGGCTCGCAGTACCTCTCGGCTCTCGCCGCCGCCGAGAAGATGGCTCTCGTGACGAAGGACGAGGAGGCGGCCCGGCGCTGGAGGAAGATCCGGGATGCCGGCTCGAAGAACCAGGACGAGAAGCTCTGGAACGGCGAGTACTGGATCCAGATCCCCGAGCCCCGGCCGGCGCGCGATTACAACACCGGCTGCCACTCCGACCAGCTGCTCGGCCAGTGGTGGTCGCACATGCTCGACAACGGCTACCTCTATCCGCCGGACCGCGTGAAGACCGCGCTGCGGTCTGTTTTCCGCCACAACTTCCGCGAGGACTTCCATGGCTTCCATCAGAGGCCCCGCCGTTACGTGATCGACGAGGAGGGCGGCCTCCTGATGTGCTCCTGGCCGAAGGGCGGGCGGCCGGATCCGTTCATCCTCTACGCGGACGAGGTCTGGACCGGCATCGAGTACGAGGTGGCGGGCCTGATGATCTACGAGGGGCTCATCGACGAGGCCATGAAGATCATCACGACCGCGCGCGAGCGCTACGACGGCCGCGTGCGGCCCGGCCTCAACTCCGGTCCCGGCGGCAATCCCTTCAACGAGCTCGAGTGCGGGAAGTTCTACGCGCGCGCGATGAGCTCCTGGAGCATCCTCCTGGCGAGCCAGGGCTTCGTCTACGAGGGGCCCAGGGGCATCCTCGGCTTCCGGCCCCGCTACAAGCCGGAGGACCACTCGAGCTTCTTCTCGTGCGCCGAGGGGTGGGGCCTCTTCACCCAGAAGCGGTCGGGTCGCACTCAGAAGGAGACGATCGAGTGCCGGTGGGGGAAGATCGCGCTCCGCGAGCTGGTCTTCAGCGC
>JAFGKN010000101.1 GCA_016928605.1 Planctomycetota bacterium
CGCGGTTCAGCTCGACTTCTTCCACAACGCGAACGACGGTCTGCTCAAGGAGCTGAAGAGGCTCGACCTCGACCGCATGGCGCCGATGGACGCGCTCCGCTACCTCGACGAGCTCCGCCGGCGGATCGTATAGAGCTCCGGCAGCAGGCCGCGGTCCGCGTGGATCTCCTCCCGGCTGCGGATGCCGATGCCGATCCGGCTGCGGCTGCCGATGCCGATGCGGTTGCCGCTGCGCATGCCGATGCGGGGTCCGGCTGCGGCAGCCGGTCGCGACCGCGCCATCACGCCCCTGCGGCCCCCGGCCCTCGTCTCACGCCTCTTCCTCGTAGCCGAGGGCGCGCAGGTCGAACTGGAGCTTCACAATCTCGCGGATCACCTTCTCGGCATCCCAGCGGTGCGCGGGATCGATGGCCAGCATGCCGTGCACGACGGACCGGAATCCGGGAGGAAACTCGCGGACCTGCGCTTCCGTCAGCCGGATCGGGATGTGCTGGTAGGCCTCGACGACGCTCTTGCGGTCCAGCTCGGGAAAGGGGGGCTGGCCCGTGACCAGCTCGTACGCGATGATCCCCAGCGCGAAGATGTCCGAGCGCGGTCCGCCGTACTCGCCTCGTCCCCTCTCGGGCGCGATGTAGCGCGGCGTGCCGAGCGCCGGCCGCCTCCCGACGCGATAGCCGCGATCCTCGTCGGCCGTGCGGAACGAGATGCCGAAGTCGGCGATCTTCACCCACGCGTCGACCCGCTTCGAGCCGAGCTCCCCGAGGATCTCGTACCAGTTGCCGTCGCGCCGGAACCACTCGCGCAGCACGGCCGTCACTTGCCGCCGCGCCTTCTCCTTGCTCGCCAGGCTGCGGTAGATATGGAGGATCTCCTGGTACATGTCCCGGGCGAGGTCCATCTGGTAGACATTGCGAGCCAGATGCGCCCCGTCGAGGTAGCTCTGGACCGCCCGGGCGTACTCCCGGCAGCCCGCGAAATGGTACCCCCTGAGCTGGAGCACCTCGGCCGTCTCCTCGACCGCGACCGCCTGGAGAAGGCGGGTCATCTTGCGGTGGAGATGAGGACGCTCGGGAGGCGGTATCCGCTCCGCCATGTAGCGGTGGAAGGCGAGATTCGTGAAGCGGTACCAGGTGCGCCGCACCTCGACGAGGAAGCCATCCGACATCAGCTGCCGAACGACGAAGTAGAGCGGCGTCTCGTCGACCTGAACGAGCCGCCTCAGCAGATCGAAGAAGAAGACCGGACCGATGAAGGCGGCGTGCTCGAGGACCTGCTGCTGGACCCGCGAGTAGGCGCGGTACTTCTCGTAGAGGTTCTTGCCTTCCTCCAGCTCGAACTCGCGGATGCTCGGCCGGTACTCGACGAACCGAGCTCGTGAATCCACCACGAGCAGCCCCCGCTCGAGGAAGTTGCGGAGGATCTCGAAGATCCGCGAGAAGTTTCCTCCGCTCAGCCGGTAAAGGTCGCTGGCCAGCTCGGAGCCGGCGGGCGCGCCGCTGAACACCTGCTCCAGGTACCTCTGGATCTGGTACTCCGTGAGAGGGCGCAGATAGATCTCCTTGAGGACGAACCGCACGGTCTCGATGAGATCCTTCACCGAGTCGTTCGTCTCTCCTCCCCCGGCGTGGAGGCTCGCGATCAGCAGAAGCGGCTTCGCATCCATGCGGGTGGCCCAGTGCGAGACGAGCCAGCATGCCAGCGGGGTGCAGCGGCCGAAGTCGAGGATCCGGATGACCGTCCGCGGGAAGGAGTCGCCGCCCAGATCCTTCAGCTCCTCGGCGATCTGGAGCAGGTTGAAGTCCGCCCCCGGCTTGCGGCCGGTGATCTGCTCGTAGAGATGGGGGATGCCCTCCATCCGGGATCCGTCGAACTCGAGAAAGCGCGCCGGCGCCTCGGTTTCCTCGACCGCCGTCCTCCGGCGCAGGAGGAACTCGCTGATCAGGCGCTTCTTGCCGACTCCGGGCTCGCCCTCCACGAGCACGAGGAAGCCTCGGCCTTCCTTGGCGCGCTCGTAGTAGTGGTCGAGGAACCGCATCTCCGAGGCGCGCTCGAAGAACGGGAAGTCCACGAAGGAGTCGCTCGGACTCCGCGGCGGCCGCTCGCCGATGCGGCGGTGTATCTCCTCGAGGAGGGCCGGATCGATGCGCGACTCTCTCTCGGCCTCCACCTCCCGCGCCGCTTCAGCGCCTTCGCCGGCTCCGGCTGCGTCCGCAGCGGGATCGAACTCGAGGATCGGAGAGGTCTCGTCCTCGCCGGCCGGCGGCTCCTCCCAGGCCGGCGGCGGCGCAAAGCCCCGGCTGCGCCGGAGAAGAACGTTGCCCGGCTTCACGTCGCTGTGGACGACGCCCTGGCGATGCGCGGCGGCCAGCCCGCAGGCCGCCTGCCGCAAGATCTCCAGCAGTTCCCAGGGCCGGGGCGGGCTGCGCTTCATCGCGCGGTAGAGGTTCTCGCCGTCCACGTACTCCATCGAGATGAAATGGCGGTCCTCCTCGACGCCGTACTCGAGGACGCGGACGACGTTCGGATGCGAGATCTCGCGGGCGAGGACGGCCTCCCGGTTGTGGAAGAACTCGAGGAAGGACTCCCGCCGGCCGATGTACGGCCGGATGAGCTTCACCGCCACCTCCTGCCCCGAGTTGAGATCCTGAGCCCGGTAGACGTCGCCCATGCCTCCCTGGCCCAGCTTCTCGAGGAGATGGAACTTGCCGAAGCGCCGCGGGAGCACCTCGGGAAGATCATCCGTGCCCTGGCGGAGGCGCGAGCCGATCAGCCTCTCGAACTTGAGAGTCCGGCTGAGAGGCTCGGTCGCCTGTTGCTCCCGGAGCGCCGGCCCTGGGAGCTCCGCGACGAACTGAAGGGAGATGGATCCCATCTGGATGCGGTCTCCGTCCCGGAGGCGAGTCCGCTCGAGGACCGCGACGCCGTTGATCAGCGTCCCGTTCGTCGAGTTGAGATCGACCAGATGGAAATTGCCAACCTCGTCCCTCTCGATCCGCGAGTGCTGCCGAGACACCCCGCGGTACTGAAGGACGCAGTCGGCGTCCAGCGAGCGGCCGAGCACCGTGCTCTCGGCCAGATCTACGCTCTTCTCCGAGCCGTCGGACTGCTTCCAGATGAGCCGGGCCATGGCATCATCATACGGGTCGCGAGAGCGAGGATCTCGGCGATTTCACTCCTGCGGCTTCACTGTCCGGCGCGCTCCCCGGCGGGGCTGGAGCGACCGGCGCTCGACGCTCCGCCCAGGACAGGGCGCATCGCCCGCCGCTCATCCCCGCTCGGGCGGAGCCTGGATCAGGGCCGCTCGCCGTGGATGAAGCCGTCGAGGCTCTCGAGCGTGATCGTAGGACGGCGGAACCGCTGCAGATCGCAGGCCGGCGCAAGAGCCCACGGCGGAAATCCGGAGCAGGACTCCAGGCTCTCTTCCGCATCTCCCATGAGCCGGCTCCAGCTGGCCATCTTGCGCAGGACGCCGAGGAAGGCATCGCTGCCGGCCGGCCGGGCGGCAGCGAGCGGGCCTTCCGGAACGAGAGATCCCCCGGAGCCGTCGGATGGCTCGTGCACAGGCCCGCCCCAGGCCTCCCCGGACTCGTCAACCCACCGGGCATCGTCGAACAAGGACATTCTCACCTCCGCTGAACACGACTCCTCGCGAGGCTGGAGGAGATTATCATCCCTCCGCGCTCCTGGCGACTCGGCCCTCGCCATGAGGCGCATCCTCCGGGGCGCGCCGCCGGCGTCCGCGCCGCGGCGGCCTGCCGCGGGCCCCACAGCGAAGCCTCGGCGGGATGAACCCTCCATGAGGTCCGCCGGAGAGCTCATCCGCGAACCGCGGCGTGTTTTTTGCGTCAAGATGCTGACTCCGGCCCGCCGGCGGCGTACCCTGGCGGTTTGAAGAACTCCGCGGCTTTCTGCGTCCAACCCGAGCGGCTCCCGAGCTCATCGAGAATCCGAAGGGACTTACCATGATGCGAACGTCGAGCGCGACTTCACCGGCCCTCATCCCCCCCCGGCGGACCTCCGACTTGCCCCGCGCCGCGCGCCGCCGCGCGCTGGCGCTGGCCGCTCCGCTCCTCCTCAGCCTGGCGGCCTGCGACGACGACGACAAGAAGGTGATCCTCATCGAGTCGGGACGGTCGGCCGCGGACTTCCAGTCGATCGCTGACTACCTCGCCGATCCCAC
>JAFGKN010000102.1 GCA_016928605.1 Planctomycetota bacterium
GCGCCGGTGGGGAGGCTGAGGACTCCGGGAGCAGGCCGCAGCGGCGGCCTCGGCGGATCCATCCGCCGGGGAAGGCCTGAGCGCACTCAAGAGCTCGAGCTATTTGGGCGGCGCCTCCGTATACGCCAGGAGCGCCATGTAGCGCGCCCTCTTGATCGCCGTCCTCACCTGGCGCTGATGGTGCGCGCAGTTGCCCGAGCGTTGCCGCGACAGCACTCGTCCCTGACCCCGACAAAGCGCTTTGAGGATATCGACGTCCTTGTAGTCGATGCGCTGGATCTTCTCGCGGCAGAACCGGCACCGGGAGCGTTCGCCGAGCGAGCTGTAGCGCCGTTCCCGCGGCTCCTTACCGGACTTCTCCTCGGCGGTGGCCGTCGCCTCGCCGGGATGTTCTCCATGCTTGCTCGCCGATTTGGACTCGGTGGTGGAGTCCTGCTCGTCCTTTTCGCTCATTCGTGGCTGGTCCTGATCCAAAAGAGCTGCTCTCGATCCAAATGCAGTCCAGATCCGAAAGAAAAGCCGCCGGCAGGAGACCGGCGGTGCGCGACTCACGATATGTCCGGCTCGGTGGATGCACCCTCCTGCGCGAGGCTTCCCATCCCGGCGAGACCGGATCTCGGCGCGCCCCGCCGCCCGAAAGGAAGGCGGGATCCTAACTTCTGCGAAGGGCCGCGTCAAGAGCGGCCGGGGAGCGAGTTTTAACTCGTGACACTTCAAGAGCTTGAAGCCACCCCGCCGGACACCACCCGCCGTTATCAGCGGCCTCGTCTGCGGGGGCGCCCGTCCCCGGCGCTCGAGCGGCGTGGAGGCGCTGCTCCGCCGGCGCACGAGAGGGCGTCGCAGGGGTCACGCACTGGTGGGCGCAATCCCCACGAGCTCCAGCTCGAAGACGAGGTCCTGCCCGGCGAGCGGATGGTTCATGTCCACCTTGACCTTCTGCTCCGTGACCTCGAGGATCGTGATGACGCCTGCCTGATCCTCGCCGTGAGTCACCTGCAGGCGCTGTCCCGCCTCGACCTGGAGCCCTTCGGGGAACTCGGATCTCGGCACATCGCCTACGAGGTCGTCTCGATACTCTCCGTAGGCCGCGGCTGCAGGAACCTCGACCCTCTTCGTCTCGCCCACCCTCATCCCGAGCACCGCGCTGTCGACGCCGTCTATCACTTGCTTCCGACCGACGTGGAACTCGAGGGGATCGCGGCCGCGCGATGAGTCGAACTCGGTGCCGTCCGCCAGCCATCCGGTGTAGTGGAGGATGACAGCATCGCCCTGCTTCGCTTCCATGCGGCGCTCTCCCTTCTTTTCTCGGCTGCCGTCGTGGTACGCGCGCGGTCTCGCGCCCAGGTCATCACCTTATAGCGCTCCTTCCGCGCTCGCCAGGAATCTTCGCCGGTTTTTCGCCCGCCCCCCCCGCTGGCGCGAGTCGAGAAACGCTTGTGAAGCCCAGCAGGAGTGCGTATGGTGTCATATCCCGACTCTGGAGCAGGAGGAGATGCGATGTCCCTACCTACGCGCAGAGACTTTCTGATGGCCGGCGCTGCCGCCGCAGCCGGCGGTCTGTGCGGCGGCCGGGCCCCCCGGGCGGAGGGCTCGAGCGATGCGGAGCCCCGGGTGCCCGAAGGCGTCGAGATCCTCCATCCGCGGGCGCGGGTTCCGCTCTCGTTCATCATCGACGACTCGACCTGCCTCGTGAACATGGGGCACTTCTGCATGCCGCAGTTCGCAGAGGCCTGGCCGGGCCGCGAGATCTACAGGAAGCCGTGGAAGAGCTGGCCTCGCGAGATCCCCGATGACTTCGTGCGCGAGTTCGGCGAGTGGTGCGCGGGTCGCGGCGTGAGGGGGAAGTACTCGGTCGTGCCCTACCCCGCCTGCGTGGGGTGGCTCGACCGGGAGCTTCCGGGATGGTCTCGCCGGGAGCTCCTCTCGAGCATCCGGCTCGTGCGGGATCTACTCGCGCCCGCCTGGGACATCCACCCCGAGATGATCAGCCACACCCGGGTCATCGACATCCGCACGGGGCGGCCCCTGGAAGAGATCAGCGCGGCCACGATGGAGAACTCCTTCCCCCAGACGACGAAGAGCGTCGACGAGCTGGCCAGCTACATCGCCTACGCGCTTCGCATCCTGAAGAACTGCGAGCTCCCCTGCGAGGGGATCACGACGCCGGGGGGATTCGGCAACGCCGTCAAGAGCGAGCTCTCGCTGGCGGTGCAGGAGGCCGTGCGCGATGTCTACGGCGCCGAGATCCCGCACTACTTCAAGTACGTCTCGGGTGGAGACGAGAGCACGGAGCCGAAGCTCGAGCACGTCGGCGGCCTCCAGACCGACGATCCGCGCCTGACCGTGAACGTACCGGCGGGCACCGGCGACTGGTTCGGAAACTGGGATGGGGATGAGGAGCCTCAGGGCCACCGGTACGCGACGGACGACGCGAGCGGCGGGCGGATGGTGGAGCTGATCGAGCAGGGCCGCCCCGCCCTGATGCTCTGCCACTGGCCGGGCCTCTACACCCAGGGCACGAAGAAGGGCTTTCAGCACTTGCAGAAGGTCATCCTGGCGCTCGAGTCGCGCTTCAGCGATCGGACGGTCTGGATGAAGCTCAGCGAGATCGCGCGGTACTGGGCGGCCCGCGAGACGACAGTCATCCGGCGCGATCCCAAGGGCGTGGGGCTATCGGCGGCCTTCGCCGCCGGGGACTTCACTCTGCGGGTCCGGACCGAGGTCGCGGCAGCGCCGGCGCTTCTGCGGCGAGGAGAGGCGGTACCCCTTCGCGAGGTCCGCAGGGCGCGCGATCTCGAGGCCGGCACCTGGCTGCGGGAGGAGAGATGCGCGCTGCTCTGCTTCGATCTGCCGAAGGGAGAGTCGCGCATCGCGATCGGCTGAAAGAGGCGGGATCCTCCAAGCCCTCGCTGGGCAGTCCACGAGCGTACAGCAGAGGCGCCGGAGGATGACGCGCATGGCCCCCTCCGGGCTCCAAGCGAGCGGTGCGAGCCCCGAGCCCCGCCGCTGAGCGGGGCTCGGAACGGCTCCAGGGCGGCGAGGCCGC
>JAFGKN010000648.1 GCA_016928605.1 Planctomycetota bacterium
GGCTCGCCGCGCTGCTCGAGCGGGAGCGGCGGCTGCGCGAGCAGGGCGAGACGAAGGAGATCGTCCGCGTCTACTGCGGGTACTCCGGCTGGGGCGAGTCCCAGCTCGACGGGGAGCTCAAGACCGGGAGCTGGATCGTCCAGCCGGCGAGCGCGGACCTCATCTTCTCGGAGCCCGCCGAGACTCTCTGGGCCCGGGCGATGGAGCGCCAGGGGGGGATCTTCCGCATCTTCTCTCTCATGCCTCCAGACCCCGAGATGAACTGAAGCGGCGGAGAGGCGGCGATGGGGCCGGCCGTGGCGCGAGACGGGTGCGGGTCGCGAGGCCGCAGGATGCGGCTCAGCTCGGCTCGTCGTCCTCCGGCTCGCCCGCGCCCTGTGGCCGCAGCTCGATGCGGTGCTCATCGAGGTCGATGCTCGCGATGGTCACCCGGATGAGCGATCCCCGCCGGGGCGGCTCGGTGAGGTCGAGGAGATAGCGGCGCGGGATCCATCCCTCGACGCCCTCCTCGAGCGAGACGGCGGCGCCATCGGGCGTCACGTTCGTGATCCAGCCCGTGGCCTCGTCGCCGGCGGAGTAGCCTTCCACCGACCGGCTCCAGGTCTCGCCCGCCAGGCGGTGGAAGTCGAGCGAGACGCGCCCCCGCTCCCTGTCGATGCGGACGATGGTCACCTCGATCTGCTGGCCGACCTCGAGGCTCTTCTCCCGGCCGAGCTCCTGGTGCCGCTCGCGGATCTTGCTCGAGTGGAGCAGGCCCTCGGCGCCGCCCAGGTCGACGATGGCTCCCGCGTCGATCAGCCGCACCACGGTCCCCTTGAGGACCTCGCCCTCCCCGAGGCGGGCCAGCGCCTTGCCCCGCAGCTCCGCGGCCTCCCGCTCGAGGATCGCCCGGCGGCTGACGACGAGGTTCTGATCGGCCCGGTCGAAGGAGGTGACCTCGCAGCGAAGGCGCGCGCCGACGTAGGCGGAGGGATCCTCCACGCGCTCCCTCTCGATCTGGGAGATGGGCAGGAAGGCGCGCGCCCCGCGGATGTCGAGCGTCAGCCCTCCCTTGTTGACCTCCGTGACGGTCCCCTCGACGAGCAGGCCGGGCCGGAGCTCGTCCCAGAAGATCTCCTTGCGCGCGCCGCGCACCGAGAGGACGGCGAGAGCGCGCGCGGCATCGAAGCGGACGAAGCTCGCCTGGAGCGTCGAGCCGATCGCCGGCAGATCCTCGTCCTCGAACTCGCTCTCGTCGACGACGCCATGGGTCTTGCTGTCGATCTCGACGAGGATCTCGCCGCCCCGGAAGTCGATCACCATGCCGCTGATGCGCGCGCCGGCCTCGAGAGACTCGACGGAGGCCGACTCGGGCTCCGCCGCCGGCGACCCCGAGCCGAGGAGGAGAGCCTCGAGCTCCTCGTCGCTCATGTCGATCGCTTCCTGATCGTCCTCGAACGGGTCCGGAAAGTCTCGGCTGGAGCCGGCCATGGCTGGATCTCGCGCGGCGGGGAGATGGAATCGCAAGCCTCTGCGGTAGAGGGTGATCATACGGCGGCGGAGGAGGAGTGCAAGGACCGCAGCGAAGCGGACTTCCCTCTCCGGACGGATCGGTTAGGCTGGCGGAAGCGAAAGATCCTCCTCCTGCCATCCTCCGAGCGAAAGGATCGCGAACATGAACCGAGTCTTTCTCACCTGCTTGCTGCTCGCGGCGTTCTCCGGCGCCCCGCTCTGCGCCGATCCCGGCGAGATCTCCGGTCGCACAGGCCGCGCAGAGGACGCCGGCGTCGCCGACCGTCCCGAGCGCTCCGGCCCGCAGGCCGGCGGGGATCTACCGGAGATCGCCGGGCCTTCGGACCTTCCCGCGCTCCCCGCGCTTCCGCCGCCCACCTCGGAGCCATCCATCGCCGCGTGGGCGGGCGCGGATCCCGCGAAGCTGCGCTCCGGCTGGAAGCCCATGGCGGGGTCGATGCCCGTCGTCGCGCGCGCGGTGAGCGGGCGCGATGTCCTCGAGATGCCGTGCAACTTCCGCTCGACGGAGATCGAGCGCGCCTCGTGGGACCTGGAGGTCGGTCTCGATCTGGCGGCGGCCCGCGGGCTGGAGCTCCTCTTCTACTCTCCCGATCCATCGCCCGTCTCGCACTTCTCGCTCTACTTCCGGAGCGGCGGCGGCTGGTACGCGGCGACCTTCCATCCCGGAAGCGCCGAGGGCTGGAGCCGCATCGCCATCGACCGGGAGAGCGCGCGCGTGGAGGGGCGCCCGGCGGGGTGGGGATCGGTCGATGCGATCCGCATCTCGGCCTGGCGGGGAAGCGATGCGGACACGCGGTTCTACGTGGCGGATCTCGCGGTCCGGGGAGCCGCCGCGCCCGTCGCCGTGATCCGCGCCGATGCTCCCGCCGCGGCGGGGCGCGAGGGTGCGCGCGAGATCGACACCTACTGCGCCCGCGTCGCGCGCTACCTCGGTGAGTGCGGAGTCGCTCACGTCGTCATCCGCGACTCCGACGTCAACGCGAAACGCCTCGGGCCGAGGAAGGTCGCGATCCTCCCCTACAATCCATCGATGAGCGCCGCGGCCGCGGAGGCGCTGGTCTCCTTCGTCGAGCGGGGCGGCAAGGTCGTCGCCTTCTACCATCTGCCGGCAGCTCTCCTGCCGGCCGTGGGGCTCGAGGCGGGGGAGTACGTGCGGCAGGACCGGCCCGGCCGCTTCGCGGAGATCCGCCCGCTCGCCGGGGCGCCGTCCGGCTTCCCCGCTCGCGTGCGCCAGCGGTCCTGGAACATCCAGGAGCTGAGGGCGGTCGAGGGGCGCAGCCGCGCGGTCGCCGTCTGGCACGACGCCGAGGGCGAGAGCACCGGCCGCGCCGCCGTGCTGCTGTCTCCCGCGGGCGCCTTCATGACCCACGTGCTGCTCGACGACGACGAGGCCGCGCAGCGCGCTCTGCTCCTCTCGCTGGTGGGGCATTTCCACGCCGGCGCCCTGGCCGAGGCGCTCGAGTACGCCGTGGAGCGCGCGGGGCGGTTCGGTCCGTATCAGGGCGTGCGGGAAGCCTTGGGCGAGATCGGCCGGGTGGCTGCGGAGAGCGCGGGGGCGAGGGAGAGGCTCGAGCGGGTGCGAGGGCGTCTGGGGAAGGCGAGAGCGATGGGAGCCGCCGGCGAGCGGATCCCGGAGGCTCTGGACCTCGCGGGCGAGGTCCGCTCGGAGCTGATCGACCTCTACTGCTCCCTCCAGAAGCCTCTCGCCGGCGAGCACCGGGCCTTCTGGTGCCACAGCGCGTTCGGCGTGGAGGGGA
>JAFGKN010000649.1 GCA_016928605.1 Planctomycetota bacterium
AGCGGCGACGCATCGCGGAGGAGGCGGGCGGCACCCTCGATGTCTCCCGAGTTCACCGTGCGTAGGAAGAGCGGCACGTTGATGCCGAGCGGGCAGATGCGGTGGCACGGCGCGAGGCAGTCCCCCAGGTGGTCGCTGAGGAGCAGCTCGAGGGCTGTCCTCCGCGCATCGTGGACGTCCGGAGTCTCGCTCTCGACGACCATCCCCTCCTCCGCCCTCGTGGCGCAGGCGGGCACAAGGCGCGTCGAGCCGCTCAGCCTCACCACGCAGACCATGCAGGATGTCGACGGAGGATAGCCCTCCAGGTGGCAGAGCGTCGGGATGTCGATGCCGAGCTTCCGCGCGGCGTCCAGGATCGTGGCTCCCGCAGCGACCTCCACTTCTCTCTGATCGATCTTGAGCTTCGGCATCGTCACTTCACCAGGATCGCGTTCTCGGGGCAGATGCTGCGGCAGGCATCGCAGCGGGTGCACTTCTCGTTGTCGATCTCGTGCTTCTCGTAGGGCCTGAACGCGATCGCGTCGACGGGACAGGCGCGCGCGCAGAGGGTGCAGCCCGTGCAGTGGTCGAGGACCGAGTAGGTGATGAGCTCGCGGCAGCGGCCGGCAGGGCAGCGCCCGTCGAGGTGAGCCTCGTACTCATCCCGGAAGTAGCGCAGCGTGGTCAGAACGGGGTTGGGAGCCGTCCGCCCGAGGCCGCAGATGCTGCCGCTCGCGACGGTGCGGGCGAGGTCCTCGAGATCGACGAGGTCCTGGGGCTTCCCCTTGCCGGCGCAGATCCTCTCGAGGATGTCGAGCATCCGCCGCGTGCCGATCCGGCAGAAGCTGCACTTGCCGCAGGACTGGTCCTGGGTGAAGCTCAGGAAGTAGCGGGCCATGTCGACCATGCAGTCGTTCTCGTCCAGGACGACGAGGCCGCCCGAGCCCATCATCGCGCCCACCTCGAGGAGCGCCTCGTAGTCGACCGGCGTCTCCGCCAGCTCGGCGGGGATGCAGCCGCCGGATGGACCGCCCACCTGCACTGCCTTCAGCCTCTTCCCGCCGGGGACGCCGCCTCCGATCTCCTCGACGATCTCGCGAATCGTGATCCCCATCTCCACCTCGATGAGGCCGCCGCGCTCGACCTTGCCCGCGAGCGAGAAGACCTTGGTCCCCTTGCTCTTCTCGGTGCCGAGGGCGGCGAACCTCTCGGGGCCGCTGCGGATGATCCAGGGCACGACGGCCAGCGTCTCGACGTTGTTGATGAGGGTCGGCTGCCCGCGCAGCCCGCTCTGGGCGGGGAAGGGCGGGCGCAGGCGCGGCATGCCCCGCTGCCCGGAGATCGAGGCGATGAGCGCCGTCTCCTCGCCGCAGACGAAGGCTCCGGCCCCCTGGAAGATGTGGAGGTCGAGGTGGAAATCGCTCCCCAGCACGCGATCTCCCAGGATGCCGGCGGCGCGGCACTGGCGGATGGCCTCGCGGACCCGGCGGACGGCGAGCGCGTACTCCTCGCGGATGTAGAGATGCCCCTCGTGAGCGCCGACGGCGCGGGCCGCGATGATGAGCCCCTCGAGGACTCGGTAGGGGAAGGATTCCAGGATCATGCGGTCCATGAAGGCGCCCGGATCGCCCTCGTCTCCGTTGCAGATCACGAACTTCACATCTGCAGGAGCTTCGCGCACGATCGACCACTTGCGGCCGGTGGGGAATCCGGCGCCGCCCCGTCCCCGCAGCCCGCTGCGGCCGATGCGCTCGATGATCTCCTCGCCGGAGAGCTCCTCGAGGCAGCGCCTCAGGGCCTGGAAGCCTCCCCGGTCGATGTACTGGCGGAGGTCGAGCGGGTCGATCTCGCCGAAGTGCTCCGTGGCGATGTGGACCTGCCGGCCGAGGAACGCGGAGACCTGCGGATCGCGGACGTCGATCTCGTAGCGCGCCAGCGGCTCCGGCTCGCCGTCGCCGAGGAACCGGTCGAGCAGACGGTCCACGCCGTCGCGGACGCGCCGGGCGATGCTCTGCCCGCGGAAGTGGCGCCGCACGATCGGCAGAGCATCCTCGGGCTGCACCTGTGCGTAGAGCCGGGGCGGTCGTCCCGGCAGTGCCACCTCGACGAGCGGCGTGCGATGGCACATGCCGACGCAGCCGACCCTCCTCACGACCGCGCGGGCGCCGACCTGCTCCACGGCCGCGCGCAGGTTCTCGAAGAGGTTGCCGCTTCCTTTCGAGACGCAGCAGGAGCCGAGCCCCACCCGGATCTCCGCCTGGCCGTCGAGAACCGCGGCGTCGATGGGCGCCTCGGTATCCGCGCGCCGCCCGGAGCTCTCCTCGACGTCGCGCAGCATCTTCGCGACGCCGTCGGGCTTGAGGAATCCGTACGCGGTGTCGCCCACCTGGACGACCGGAGCCAGCGTGCAGCAGCCGAGGCAGGCGACCTTCTGGACGGTGAACTTGCGCCGCTCGTCCGTGTCCGCGCCCGGCGGGAGCTGGAGCTGGTCGCGGATCGCGTCGTGGATCAGCTCGGCGCCCTTGACGTGGCACGCGGTGCCGCAGCAGACGCGGACGAGGTGCTCGCCCACCGGCTCGAAGCGGAAATGGTCGTAGAACGTCGAGACTCCGACGATGTCCGCGGGCCGGATGTCGGTCAGCTCGCAGACGCGCTGGAGAGCCTCGCGGGGCAGATAGCGGTAGTGGGCCTGGATGGCCTGCAGGATCGGCACCACCGCCTCGCGGCTCCTGCCGATCTCGCTGACGGCGCGATCCACCGCGCTCCAGTCGCTGTCCGTCATCGCTCCTGCCTCTCGCCGGCTTCCGTGTTGCCGATCGCGAAAAGATGCTTCTGGCCGCGGATGAAGATGCGGCCGGCGGAGAAGGCCGGGCTCGAGATCACGCCTTCTCCGAGCTTCGAGGATCCGAGCTCCTTCAGCTCGCGGCCCGCGTGGAGGAGATAGCTGACTCCCTTCTGATCGATGACGAGGAGCCGGTCTCCGGCCAGCGACGGCGAGGAGTAGAAGTTGCTCTCGATCTCGTGCTCCCACTGCTTCGAGCCGTCCGATGCGTCGTAGCACGTCACCCAGCCCTGCGTCTCGAGCAGGAAGAGGAGCTCTCCGCTAGAGACGGGGCTGGCGGTGTTCGGGAGGTTGTCCTCTGCCGTCCAGGCGATGTGCGTCTCCGTCACGTCGCCTTTGCCGTCGGGCTTGATCGCGCTGAGCACCGCGTCGGAGTGCACGACATACACCTTGCCCGCGGAGTAGATGGGCGATGGCGCCACCTCGCCCTCGAGGCACTTCGCCCGCCAGATCTCGGCGCCCGACGCCGGCTCGTAAGCGATCGCCCAGGGCGTCGCGGACAGGATGAGCTGGGGCCCCGACGGAGCGGGCGCCACGATCGGCGAGGCCCAGGACGCATCCACCTCCCGGCGCGCCTCCCACACGGTCGTTCCCGTGAGAGCATCGATGGCGACGACGCGCGACTTGCCGTCGTCGCGGGTCGCCTGGTCGAGCTGGAGGAAGACCAGCTTCTCCTCCATCGCAAGGCTCGACGCGTGGCCGTAGTGGTTCTCCAGCGGGGCGAAGCTC
>JAFGKN010000103.1 GCA_016928605.1 Planctomycetota bacterium
CGGCCGCCGATGCCCACGCCCGCGATGTTCAGCTTGTCGCTGGGCGGCGCGTGCCCTCCGCGGCCGAGGGCTCGCGACGAAGCGATGGTGAGCGCCGCCAGAGAGGACGACGCGGCGCCGATGAACTTCCGGCGGGAGAGGGCTTCCTTCTTCATTCTCGTTGCCTTTCTGCTGCTGCAAGCGGTCGGACGCAAGATCCCGGTCGGCTCCATGGTATGAAGCCGGATCCCCGCGATGCAAGCATCCTCCTCGGCGCCGCGAGCCCTGCGGTGTCGGACACAGGGCCGCGGCCTGAGCCGGAGGCTCGATCCCGCGCGGCCGCCGCCGGCCTCCGGCGGTCTACCGGAGGAACTTCTCCTCGACGACCTGCCGCGCCGTCTCGAAGGCCTCGGCGGCCTTCTCGAAGTCGACGCGCATCGCGCGGACCTCGCGGGGGCCGCGGATGCGCGGGTTCGGGGGAGATTTGCGGTTCAGGGGGATCTGCGCCGACCGCCCATCGGCCAGCATCGTCTCCACCTCGGGGGAGAGGAGGAACTCGATGAGGCGGATGGCGCTCTCCCGATGCGGCGCGCCCTTCACCAGGGCGAGCGTGTTGGGGAGGAAGAGCGTTCCGATGCCGCCGTCCTCCTGGTCCGGGTAGATGATCTCGACGGGCCGGCCCGCGTCCTTCTCGATGATCGCATCGTCGGTGTCGGTGAGGGCGAAGGCGCAGCGTCCCGCCGCCACGGCCTCTGCGCATCCCTTGTTTCCGCCGTGGATCTGCACCTCGTTCTCGCGGAGAGAGCGGAGATACTCCACTGCCGCCTCGGGTCCGGGATCGACGAAGAGGCACGCCACGTGCGACGCCGTGGTGCCGAAGAGGGGCTTCGCGATGCCCGTCCGACCCTTCCACTTCGGATCCGCGAGGTCCCGGAAGGAGCGCGGCCGCTCCTCCTCGCCGACGATCTCGGTGCTCGCGATGATGACCCTCGCGCGCGCGGCGAATCCGTGCCAGCAGCCGTCGAGGTCGCGGTGCTCCTCGGGGTAGCTCTCCGCCTCCTTCGGCCGGCAGGGCTCGAGGAGCCCCTCGGCCTTGAGCCTCAGCGTGTTGAGGATCTCGTTGTTCCAGAAGACGTCGCACCGCGGCCGCTCGCGCTCGGCGCGGATGCGACCCGCGAGCCCAACGGTCTTCGTCGACTCCGTGTCGTACTGCGCGAGCACGCGGATGCCGGTCGCGCGGGTGAACTCCTCGAAGATCGGCTCGGAGAACTGGCGGTCGAGCGCCGTGTAGACGACGACCTGCGCGGCCGGGTCGACGCGGCGGCAGCCGCCGGCCGCCAGAGCCGGCAGGATCGCCGGCGCGAGCAGGATCCACCTTCGGCACGACAACATCTGTCTTCTCATGACTTCCTCCTGCCTCATCCGCGCTGTCGCGCGCTTCGCTTCCCCGCGAGGAGGCGGGGCGCTCCCCACACGAGGCCCATGATGGCCCATATCCCTCCGACCGCAAGGGCGGAGATGAGGCTCAGGGCGGCCGCGTCTCCCACCAGGCCGTAATGGAGCAGGCTGAAGAACCGCGCCCCCATCGTGGTGTAGCCCGGTGGCGTGACGAGCAGGGAGCAGGGGAGCTCGCCGGCGGCGAGGGCGGCGACGACGAGCATCGCGAGCAGGACCGAGGGCGCGGCGAGGGGCAGGACGACGTGGCGCCACACGCCGAAGGTCGAGCAGCCGTCTGCGCGCGCCTGCTCCTCCAACCGCCGGGGGATCGTTCGGATCGCGGCGGCGAGCAGGATCACCGCCGCCGGCAGGAACCGGGTCGCGTGCGCGATGACGAGCATCGCGGGCGAGTCGTAGATCGCGCCGGGGAGGCCCGGCCGGTTGAAGATCTGGATGAGCCCCACGCCGAGAAGTGGCGCCGGCAGCGCGAGGAGGATCACGAGGCCGAGGCCGACGACTCCCCGCCATCGCGCGGACCTCACGAGGATCCACGCGAGCCCCGTGGCCGCCGGCGCCGCCACGGCCGCCGCGGCGAACGCCGTGGCGAGTGAGACCTCGATCTCCGGAGCGAAGACGGCGAGGTAATGTCCGAGGCCCTTGCCCGGCGACAGGCGCCGTGCCATGTGGAGGGCGGGCGCGACCGTGAACGCGAGGCCGGAGAGCGCTCCCATGAGAGAGAGCGGCAGCCGCCAGGCGCCGGTGCGAAACGGGCGCGGCGGTGCCGGGATCGATGCGCTGGGCGCCGAGGCCCTCTTCAGCAGCCAGCGGGCGGGGACGGCGAGAAGCCCTCCGAGGAGAAGCGCGATGGGGAGGCAGACCAGCGTCGGCTCCTGGGGGCGCGAGTGGAGCGTGAACTGCGTGTACACCTCCTCCGCGAACGTGCGCACGAGGATGATGTCGGAGATCGAGTAGTCGGTGGCCGTCCAGATCGCGGTGAGGAGCGCAGCAGCGAGGATGCCGGGGGAAGCCTGGCGGAGCGTGATCCGCAGGAAGACGCCCATCTGGGTCGATCCATCCACGAGAGCCGCCTCCTCGAGCCGTGGATCCGCCGCGCGCAGAGCGATGCCGGCGATCAGCGCCGAGACGGGGATGTAGGCCAGACCGTGGATGAGCCCCAGACCGAGCGCGGAGCCCTGCATCCGGGCGACGCCCAGGGTGTCGAGGATCGCCGATGCCTGGGTGGTGAAGGGGATCACCGCCGCGAGGAGGAGCAGAGCGATCGACGGCCGGCGCAGCCGAGCGTCCGTACGGAAGAGGATCGCGCCGAGCGCGATGCCTCCAGCAGTCGACGCGGCGACCGCGACCGCCACCGCCTGACCCGTGCTCGAGAGGAGATCGGCCCATCGATCGAGGTCGCCGAAGGCGTTGCGCCAGGCGGAGACGTCGGCGCGGCCGCCGTCGAAGAACGTCTGGACGATGAGGATGAGTGGGACAGCGAGAGCGAGGCCGGCGAGCAGAGCGCTCGCCGCCGGAGCGATCAGCGCGAGCGCGGCAGCCGCCGCCCGCCGCGATGCGGCCAGAGCGCTCAGGACCTTGCTGGATACTGGCGTGGAGTGCACGAGATCGAAGGCCTTGCGCCGCGCGAGCTGGCCGGCGGCTCGAGAGCCTCGCTCGGAGCCGGATCGCCGCGGGCGCTCCTTTCTCCGGGGGATTCTGGCCTAACTTCCCGAGCGATGCGAGCGACGGAAGCGAAGAAGGGCAGCGGGCGCGGCGCTCGGCACCGGTTGATGAAGGCCTGAGCCGGCCGGCGGGGAAGGAAAGCGAGACGGCCGGCCACGGCCTGAAGAGCGCCTGCGTGGGTCTGTCCGCCGGCTGCGGGGAGGCTGCTCCCAGGCGATGGCGGGCGCTGCCCTCGCGGCTCGGCATATCGCGCGGCCGGTCTGCCGGCGCTCTTCACGCGCGCCTGCGCGGTCTCCGGAGGAGCGCCGGCAGGATGAGGAGCAGCGCCGCGGCGCTCGTGAGAGCGCCGAGCCTCAGCGAGAGGGGGCGATAGCGCATCACCACGCGGCACTCGCCCGGCGGCACCGCGACCGCCCGCGCGAAGCAGTTCGCGCGGTGAATCTCCACGGGCCGGCCATCGACCTCCGCTTCCCAGCCGGCGTCATAGCTGTCGGCGAGGACGAGATAGCCGCCCCCCGGCTCCACGCCCGACACATCGAGGACGATCACCTCCTCTCGATCCTCGATGAAGGCGACCTGCGGCGGATCGGCATCGGCATCGCCGGATCGGCCGGATCCCCGCCCACCAGGGGATGGCTTTCCGGCGCGAGCGCCCTGTCTCATCTCGTTCTGCGCTTCCAGGATCACGCAGCGGCGCGGGTCGTTGCGGGGGTCGAGGAGAGCGTCGATCGCGGCCCTGTCGCCATCCACGGCGAAGCCCTCGCGGACGAAGAAGGCCCGCGGGAGAGCGGTCGGCCGGCGGTAGATCTCGAGGTCGCCCCGCGGCGTGCGCCACGCCGCTGCCGGCGGGTCCGGAGGCAGGAGGCCGCGCAGATGCTCGCGCGATCGAAACTCCTCCGCGTCCGCGGGCGAGGTGAGGATCCACCGCGCCGCGAGGATATCGGCCAGCCGCGCGACCTCGCCGCGCCGGGCGGCCTCCGCCCAGAGGATCTCCATCCTCCGGAAGCTGAAGGATGAGATGCCCGAGACCCGTCGCGCTCCGGCGCGCGACGCGTTGTTGCCGAGGAGCGTCTCGATGTTCCAGGCGATCGCGCTCCTGCGCATCTCGGCGCGCAGCTCGGCTTCGCTCGCCGGCGCTTGGCGGCCTCCCATTCGAAGGCCCGCGAACGCGCCGCTCGTGGGCAGGCGCAGGAGGCGGTCGTGCGGCGAGTATCCATCCACCCGCTTCTCGGGCCGCGTGGGGATCTCGGGGCGGAAGGCCTCGGCCTCGACGAGGCGCTCCTTCAGGAACGGAGACCCGCAGAGGAAGACGTCGATGACCGCCGCGGCTCCGATCGCCCACACCCACCTCCGCGCCGGCGTCCGCATCAGCTCCACCAGGCCGAGCGCAGCGAGCGCCGAGACGAGGAAGGCGAGCAGGCCGAGCCATTTCTGC
>JAFGKN010000650.1 GCA_016928605.1 Planctomycetota bacterium
CATCGGGATGGAGCCGCGGACCGGAGCTCCGCGGCTTTTCCAGAAGGCGCGAGCGCCCTGCCGCCGTCCGCACGGGAGAGTCTCTCATGAGCCCCGGCGAGATGATTCCCCTCGAGCACCGCGAGTCTCCCGAATCGAGAAGATCCAGCACTACTATCCAGCCGAGTCGGTCGGGATCGCGACCGGCCTCCTGATCGCGGCGATCCACCACGCGGGGCTCGCCTCCCTCACTCACACGCCGAGCCCCATGGGCTTTCTGCGCGAGATCCTGGGCCGCCCGGAGAACGAGCGCCCGTTCCTGCTGCTCGTCGTCGGCCACCCGGCGGAAGGAGCGCGCGTGCCGAAGATCGCGCGCAAGCCGCTCGAGCAGATCGCCTCGTTCATGTGAGGCGCGCCGCCGCCGCGCTCTCCTTCGAGCGGCGGCGCAGATCGGAGAGCGCGGCGAGGATCCGGCGCGTGAACTCCTCGAGCTCCTTTCGAGTCGGTTTCTGCTCGGACGGCGGGAACGTCAGCGGCTCCCCGCACCAGACGCGGGAGCGGGAGGGACGAAGCATGGAGAGGTAGACCGAATCCATCGACGGAGAGCCGTCGACGAAGAAGGGGACGACCGGCGCTCCTGATCTCGCCGCCAGCAGAGCGACGCCCGCCTTGGCGACGTCGAGCTCGTCGTCCGGATCGCGGATGCCGCCCTGGGGGAAGATGCCGATGACGCGGCCGGCGCGCAGCGTCTTCAGGGCGGCGCGCGTGGCGCCGAGATCGCTGCCATCGCGGTTGACGGGAATGCATCGCAGGCCGCGGAACATCCAGTGGAGCACCGGCGTTTCGTAGTACTCCCGCGCCATGAGGTAGGAGATCCACCTCCGCGTCGCGCCGGCGACCAGGAAGGGATCGACGCTGCTGCGGTGGTTCGCCACGACGATGCAGGGGCCGGCGGCTGGCAGGGACTCTTTCGATCCGATGACGGTCAGGCGGTGAATACCGCGCGTGATGAGGGTGTTGAGGACCCGGAGCAGCGCGACGAAGATCGAGTCCTCGGGGCCGCGGCCGAAGAAGGCGACGACACCGTACGCTGCCAGCGGCAGTGCGATGACGAGGAGCCAGATGATCCAGTCGTTTTCCATGGCCTTCGGACCGCGCTCCATTCTCGCCGGAATCCGGGCCGCATCAACCGCGGCGGGCTCCCCTGCGCGGCCCCGGACGAGCCGATCCGCGGAGCGCGCGGATCCAGCGATTCGCTGCACTACGAGCCGCGGTGGGCCCGGAACGATCCGAGCGGCACGATGCGAGAGGGTGCGCACGGGACGAGAGGGTCGGTCGATCATCCTCCCGGCGAGCTCTTCCCCCGTTCTCGCTCTCAGATCCCCTTCTCGAGAAAGGCCACCATCGACTCGCCGTAGCGCCGCAGCTCGGCCCTCTCCAGCGCGATCTCTCTCCGAGCGAACGCCGGGAACCTCAGGATCAGCCGGGCGCCCTGGCGGGTCGACCGCGCGCGCAGGAGGTCGGTCGCCCGCCGGATGATCTCCTGGCCGCGGTGCGGCGAGCCGAAGAGGTCGAACGGAGGATCCATGAAGATCAGGTCCGCGGGCTCCTTCTCGGTCTCCTCCGCAGAGGGAACGATCAGCGCATCGCCGCAGAGCGTCCGGGCCTGGCGGGTGAAGCCGAGGTTCGAGATGTTCGTCTCGATGACCTGGAGCGCGGCGGGCGAGCTGTCGACGAAGATCGCCTGGCGGGCGCCCCGGCTCAGCGCCTCGAGGCCGTAGGCGCCGCAGCCCGCGTACAGGTCGAGGACGATGCTCTGCTCGACGCAGGCGCCGAGGTGCGAGAAGATCGACTCGCGGATGCGCGCGAGCGCCGGACGGATCGCCCGGCCCCGAAAGGTGGCGAGCTTCCTGCCTCGTGCCGTTCCGCCGATGATGCGCATGGGCTCAAGGATGAGAAGGCGCAGGGATGTTGCTGGTGGGCAGCCGCCCGTCGGCTTCCGCGGCATCATCTTGAGCCGGCGGGGCGACGATCTCCAGCGAGAGGCGGCTCGTCGCCGCGCGTGCTCCCTCGATGTCCTCCGCCTCGATTTCCACCTCGTATCTCCCGGGGGCGAGGGTGTCGGACAGCCGGTAGCGGGCCCAGAAGTTGATCGAGCGCCGCGGCTCGCGGCTCTGGGCGGCGCCGGCCTCCGGCCTGAGAAACAGCTTCTGCGCGACCAGCTCGCCCGAAGCATCGAGGAGCCGCAGCGAGCCGGCGAAGCGGCTCTGGTAGACGGGGCCCTGCGCATCGATCTCGACGCTCTCGCGGAATCCCGCCAGCTCGCCGTAGACGAGGAGCCTCTCGCCCGGCTGGAACCGGTGGTCCTTGCGCCGCGTGTAGGTGCCCTCGCCCTGGATGTCGTTGACGATCGCCACCTCCTCGAGCCGGAATCCGCGCTCCGCCCCGGCAGCCCGGTGCGGGACGGGCTCGGGCGGCTGCGGCAGAGTGCCGGCGGCCGGAGGCGCGACGGGCTCGAGCGGCTCCAGCGGAGGATCCGCCGGTGGAGGGCCTGCGAGCCCGGACGGCTGCGCGTCGGCAGATCCGGCCTGCGTCCCCGAAGGCCAGCCGGCGGAGCCCGGAGAGGCGAGCGAGCTGAAGACGGTGCGGGAGATGATCTCGACGAGCAGGGCATCGCGTTCCTGGGCCCGGCCCAACCGGGCGAGTCCCGCCGCGGCGAGAAGGAGCTCGTCGACGCGCGGCGCATCGGCCAGCCGCAGCGCATCCACGGCCTCGAGCGCCTGTTCCCCGCCGCCGGGGTGCAGAAACTCGAGGGCGATCAGAGACGCCGCGAGCGCGCGCCGCTCTTGCTGCCGGGAGGCGCCGGCAGCGGGGGCGCCCCCATCGTCCTCACCCGGATCGTCGCCGCCCTGCGCCGTCAGCGCTCCGGTCTCCTCGCCGGCGCTCGCTTTCCAGCGCGCGCGCAGCTCAGCTGCGGCCTGGCCGACCAGATCCCGCCAGAGCCTCGGGCGGACCGGTCCGCGGAAGCTCGCATCCACGGCCGTTCCCCCCGCCTGGGGGCTGATTCCGGCGGCCACGCCGGTCTCGCTCTCGAGGAGACTGTCCGGGGGCGCCGCGGGGCGGCGTGACGCGTCCGCGGTCTCGTCGCCGAGGGGGGGCAGGTCCTGGACGAAGGGGTCCACCGCCTCCTCGAGCGGCCTGGCGAGCTTTTCGGCCGGGGTGGCCGGCTCGCTCGGGTGGGGCCCCGCGCCGGGTTCCCGCTCCCCGGGAGAGCCCGCGCAGGAGGCGACAGACACCGCGATGAAGGCCAGGACGGCCAGCAAAGGGAGGTTTCCAGGGGACATGGCAGCTTCTTCCAAGCGGGGTCCAAGGTCCAGAAACGATACGTCGCCACCCCGTTATCGGCAGGCTCCGGGAAAAACATGAGCCGATGGTCTCCGGATCCGAAAAAAACCGCCGCGGGGATGGAGCTGGACCGCGCCCGCCGCAGCCGCAGCCGCAGCCGCAGCCGCAGCCGCATGGGTCTCGGTCTCGGTCTCGGAGTCGTCAGGAGAATCGGACGAGCCTGCGTACCGATACGGGTCAGCGGGGGGAGCGATAGGTCTGCAGGGCGTGGATGAGCCGCAGCATGTCGTCCGGGAGCGGAGCCTGGAAGGTCATCTCCTCCCTCGTGACGGGATGCCGGAAGGAGATGCCCGCGGCGTGAAGCGCCTGGCGATCGATGATCGGCTCCTCTCCCTCCTCCCTCGGCCGCGAGCGCAGATCGGAGAGGAACACCCGCTTCTCACGTCCGTACAGCTTGTCGGCCGCCACCGGCATCCGGTGAGAAGCCATGTGGACGCGGATCTGGTGCGTGCGTCCGGTATGCGGATAGCACTCCACGAGCGCGTAGCCCTTGTAGATCTCGAGAACGCGGTAGTCGGTGATGGACGCCCGGCCCGTGCCGTCCCGGCAGACGACCATCTTCTTCGAGTGGCTCGGGCTTCTCCCGATGGAGAGGTTGATGCGCCCCTCCCATTGCTCCGGCTGCCCCCGCACCACGGCCTGGTACGTCTTGTGGACGGTGCGCTCCTTGAACTGCAGCGCCAGGCCTTGATGCGCGCGGTCGTTTTTCGCCACGAGCATCACGCCAGACGTCTCCTTGTCGAGGCGATGCACGATGCCGGGACGCTCCACCCCGGCTATGCCCGAGAGGTCCGGGATCCAGTACAGGAGAGCGTTGACGAGCGTGGGGCCCGTCTGGTCGGGAGCCGGATGCACCGACAGGCCCGCCGGCTTGTCGATCACGGCCATGTGCTCGTCCTCGTAGAGGAAGTCGATCGGAATCGCCTCGGGTTGCAGGCGGAGGGCGATCGGCGGGGGGATGACGATCCGGATGACCCTGCCGGTGCCGATCTTGTGGGAAGGCTTGATCGGGTGAGTGCCGGGCGGATCGAAGCCGACGTGGCCGGTTTCGATCAGCTTCTGGATGTAGACGCGCGAGCAGCTCTCGCCGCTGAGCTTCTCGGCCAGAAACGTATCGACGCGCTGAGGCTCCGCGTCGTTCCTGAAGAAGAAGACCTTCGGAGCGGCTATCTCCTCGTCGACGACATCCTCGCTGGTGATCTCATCCTCGCCGGTGATCTCCTCCTCGGCGACCTCCTCGCCAGTGCGTTCCTCCTCGCCGTCGAGCGGATCGAGAGGGGCTTCGGAGGCATCTTCACCCGCTCCGCTGCCGCCGGGAGAGGAGGTCTCTGCGGTTTCGGGCTCGAGGTCGTCTCCCGGTGCATCTCTCTCGTCCGGCATTCCCATCACGCCATGCTCGACCTTTCGAAACAGCAGCCGTTCGGGCCCCTTCGCCGCGCCAGGTTTTCGTCCGGCATCGGCAGCCTCCGCCCGCGAGCGGCGCATGCATCACGCTGCAGGCACCGGCTCGGCTGATGCCTCACCGCGGGCCTGAACGGTTACCCGAAACTCAGGGAGGCTGTGAAGGA
>JAFGKN010000651.1 GCA_016928605.1 Planctomycetota bacterium
AGTCGCCGACCGCGTAGTCCGGTCCGGCGAGGACTCTCTCGTGGATCGGAGATCCGTCTGTAGCATCGAGCGCGACGAGCCGGATGCCGCCGTCGAGCTGTGACGTGCGGCCCGCCGCGGCGTAGACAGCGCCTGCCTCGACGAGCACGCTGCCGTGGACCGGCCAGGCCGACTCGAGCTGGCCGAACGCCGCGATGAGCCGCTCCTCCGGCGCCGCGCGGTGGCGCCAGGCGAGCGCGCCGTCGCTCGCGCGCAGGCAGTAGATCCAGCCGTCCGCCGATCCGAACAGGACTGCGCCGCGGTGGCACGAGGGCGGCGAGTCGATGCGCGCGCCGGCCGTGAACGTCCACTCGGTACGGCCGTCGGAGGCTCTCAGGCAGACCACCTGGTGCTCATCCACGAGCGAGATGAAGACTCGCTCAGCGGCCGCGACGGGAGCCGAGGCCTTGAGGCCGACCCGGACTCGCCAGATGGGCCTGGCGTCGTCGGGAACTCGCGTCGAGACGGCTGCCGAGCGGGAAGAGTCGCTCCGGAAGACGGGCCAGTCCTCCGCCTGCGCTGTCGAGCTTTCACCGGCCTGCTGCGAGGGCGCGAGCCCGAAGGCGGGGCCGCGCTCGATGTACGACGCTCTCGCCGTGCTCTTGTCATCGCTTTCGCCCTCCTCCCCTCCCGGCCGCGCCGGCGCCAGTGCGTTCATGCCGATGAGCTTCTCGTCGATGTAGCACTGGCAGGGATGCGGCGGAGCGTAGTGAAGACCGTTGGCGGGCATCATCCCGACATGGCACGTGCCTCGGACCCAGTTGTGGACGGTATGCTTTCCCTTCTCGAGGTCGACGAACTCCGTGCCGCGGCGGCTGGCGAGGATGTACCGGGACGTCGCCTTGTTGCGATAGCAGCGGTGGTGGTGGTGGGTGCTGAAGATCGTGCCCAGGGGGACGGTCCTCCGGATCTCGCCCGTGCGGATGTCGTAACCGATGACCTCGGTCGGATAGAGGCTGCGCGCGCTCGCGAGCTCGGCGGTCCACGTCCAGACGAGATCGTCGATGACGAACACGTCCTTCCACTCGTACCACAGATGCTGGATGAACCGCTTCGGCTGTTTCCAGAGCAGATCGCCGGTCTCGGCCGAGAAGCCCGCCAGCCGGCTGGGGCTCGCGTGGAGCACCACGCCGCGGGAGACGATCATCGTTCCGATCCAGAGGTTCCCTCCGGAGCGGATGCCGCCGGCTTTGAGATCGGCCTCGGCAGTCGGGAAGGCAGCGCGCCACTTCTCGGCGCCGCTCGAGGCAGCGAGGGCGACGATGTCCGGGCCGTCGATGAGGGCGATCACCTCGCCGTCAGTGGCGGTGTTGAGCGACGGATCGAGCTCCGGAGGCTCGATGCCTCCATGCATCTCCTTCCACTTGATATAGTCGACGGTGGATCCGCGATAGGTCTTCTCGGACAGCCATCGCCGGTTCCCACTGGCAGCGTCGTACGCGGCAACTCTCGCTCCGCCATCGGCGAGGATCGAGAGGAAGAGCGTGCCGCCTCGGTGCAGGATCTCGCTCGTGCGCTCGGTGCCGGCGTAGGTCCTGAGGACCTCGCCGGTGCGAGCGTCCAGCGCGGAGACCGGGGCCCGATAGCCGAGGGTGACGTAGACGCACTCGCCCGCGGCGACCAGCCGCTTCTGGATGTTGAGGGGGATGTCTCCGGGGCGCGTGTTGAACCAGGAGCCCTTCCACTCGCGCCAGCCCCAGCGCTCGATCGGAACCTTCCAGAGTAGGACGCCGTTGAACGCATCCCGTGCGGCGAGGAACCACTTGTCGGGCAGGTCGTGCTGGCCGACGAGACTGATCGGAGCCTCGTCGACGATGAAGAAGAGGCGTCCACGGGCGGTGACGATGGTGCTGATGCTCGAGTCGCTCTCGTGAGAGCGAGACCAGGGCGGATCGGAGATCCACTGGTAGTGCTCGGGGGGGCCGACGACGCGGTCGCGCGCGACGGGATTGCCGTCCGCTCCGTGCAGGTAGTGAGTCCACTCGTCGATGTCGGCCGGCCACGACTTCCTGAAGGCGATGGGAGAGCCCTCCACCGCTCCGCCGCCGCCGAGCGGCTCCGCGCCGGCCGATCGCAGCCTCTCGAGCCAGCGGGCAGAAGCCGGATCTCCGGCGAGGTGGACCGTCCCCAGCGGCGCGAGCACGCGCATCGCCTCCTCCGGAGAGATGCCCGGCTCCGACAGGTGTTCGGAGGGCGCCAGGACCAGTATGTTGACGAGGTTGTCGGTGTACGGCAGGCGCGAAGAGCGCAACATGTCGGCGGAGACCCTTCCGTACATGCCGCGGGAGCGGATCTGATCGCGGAGCTGCGATGTCCCCTCGGAAGATCCAGCGAGGCAGTGCACGAGGAATGGTCCCTGCTTCGCGATCGCGATCGCGAGTTCGCTGCTCTCCGCCCCGGCGATCACGCAGATGCCGCCGGCTGCACCGCTCGCTTCGACGATGCTAGCTGCGGTCTCGCCGGAGATGCCGGCGCCGGCGACGCTCGTTCCGGCGATGCTCGAGAGCAGCGCCACGACGGCCAGGAGAGAGAGCGCCGGTGGGATCATCATCGCTTCCCGATGGTTCCAACGTGCCGAGCGTTTCGCGCTCATCGGATAGCCCTTTCGCGAGGGACTCGAGGCGACTCGCTGCGATCTCAGCCTCGATCGCGACTTGCCGGGATCTCAGTCTCGACTGCGATCAGTCGAAGAGGGTGGTGATCGACCGGTTTTCGTAGTTCCGCCGGATCGCCTCGCCGAGCAGCTCGGCGGAGGCGAGTACCTCCAGGCCCGGGAACCGTTTCTCCTCGGGGATCGGCAGCGTGTCGGTCACGACCACCTCGCGGAAGCCGGACTTCGAGATCCTCTCCACCGCGGAGCCGGAGAAGATGCCGTGCGTCGCCAAAACGTAGACCTCCGGGCGGCAGCCCGCCTCTCGCAGGGCGTCGACGCCGCTCGTGATCGTCCCCGCCGTGTCGATCATGTCATCGGTGATGATCACCGTCTTGTCCTTGACGTCGCCGACGACGTGGGTGACGGCCGAGACGTGGTGCTCGGCCCGCACCTTGTGAAGGATGGCGAGCTGGGCGCCGACGCGGTCGGCCAGCTTCTTGGCGACCTTCACACGGCCGGTGTCGGGCGCGACGATGGCCAGGTCTTGCAGTCCCTTCCCTTTGATGTAGGAGGCCAGGATCGGCATGGCGGTCAGCGTGTCGACCGGGATGTTGAAGAAGCCCTGGATCTGGTCGGAGTGGAGGTCCATGGTCACGACGCGGTCCGCTCCGGCGGTCTCCAGCAGGTTGGCGATGAGCCTCGCGGAGACCGGCTCGCGCGAGGCGGCCTTCCTGTCCTGGCGGGCGTATCCGAAATGCGGGATCACCGCGGTGATCGTCTTCGCCGAGGCCCGCTTCATCGCATCGATGATGATGAAAAGCTCCATCAGGTCGTCGTTGACCTTCTCGGTGCAGGTCTGGACGATGACGCAGCTCTGCCCGCGGACATTCTCGAGGATCCTGGCATAGATCTCCCCCCCCGCGAAGCGCGAGATCTTGATCTCCCCCGGAGGGAGACCCAGGTACTGGATGATCTTGTCGCCCAGCTCCGGGTGGGAAGTACCGTGAAAGACCCGCAACTCTGAGTTCGCCATCTGTGAATCTTCCCCCGAGCGCAAGAGGTGTCCAGGGTCCGCTCGATGATCGCCTGGCGGCGCTGGCGCGGAGCGTCTTGCCTTCCACACGTGCCGCTCAGCTGCGCGCTCCGCTCAGCGCCGCTGAGCGGCTGCGTCTACTGTAGGTTTTTTGCGAAAGAAGTCAATCGTTCGCCGCGAGGCACCTGCTCACTCGGCTCCGCGCGTCGCCGCGCCGCCCGAGCCGTCATCCGGCTCCTCGAGGTGGTATCCGCGAGGCTCGACGACCGCACCGGCGGGGAGGCGGAACGGATCACCGGTGAAGTTGACCGTGATCCGGAGCCCGCCGGAGAAGGCGGTCTGCTGCACACCCCGATCGGCAGTCAGGAACCGGTGGTCCGTCATCTCCTGGTAGCCGACTCTCCGGACGAGCGGGCAGACATCGCGGTACGTGCGGGCGAAGCGCTCCTTGTGCGCCTCCCAGATCGCGCGGTTGAACATGAACATCGGCGGCGTGGCGTAGAGGATGTTGAAGAGGTCGCGCTTCCCCCAGATGGACGGCAGCTTGTTGTTGTAGTCTCCCCAGTACCACTGCGCGACGACGCAGTCGTGGTAGACGAGCTCCCAGAGCGGCAGGCGGTACTTCTCGCCCAACTGGAACCTCGCCACGCGCTCGGGCACCTCGAGCACCGGCTCGATCATGTTCCGTCCGGCGTCCGGAACGCGGTACGGCCCGAGGCTGAGCATGCCCTCGAAGTAGTGGACGTAAGGGACGGCCGCCTCGTGCCCCGTCTCGCTGCCGGTGACGAGCCGCATCTCCTCGGACATCAGCCGCAGGAGCTCCATCTTCCAGCGGCGGCTGTCGCGGCGCGTCATCGGATGGCTCGGATCGTAGCACTCGCGCCAGGGAGAGGCCGTCGTGGTGTCGATGAAGCGACAGCGGTACGGATGTGTCTTCAGCTCCTCCGCGACGCGATCCCGCGCGTAGGCGATGGCCTGGCGGTCGCAGAGGACGCCGCAGGGATACATCGCGCCATCCTTTCCGCGCACTCTCCAACCGCGGCGCCACTCTCCCCGCTCGTCGAGCATGAGGTCCTCCGGCCAGCCACGCTGCGTCCAGTCCGCATGAACGCCGCGCAGCTTCTCCTTGACCACCTGCGGATCCATGAGGTCCTGATAGATGTCGTACCGGCTCGTGAGCACGCCCTCCATCTGGTTCATGGCGCGGATTACGTCTGGCTTCGCGCGGTTGCTCCAGAGGATGCGCTCGATGCCGAGCGAGCGGAGCTCCCGGACGACGGCGAGAGGATCTCCATCCCAGCACCAGACATTGACGGCTCCGATCAGCAGATCGACGTGCGGATTCAGCGACCGCTTCTCCTCGAGCGTTCGCAGGAGGCCGACCTCGCGCGCGTGAGCTCGGTAGCGCTTGCACATCGCCACGTGGCCGCCGTCGTCGAAGAAGACGTACCGTAGCCGCCGAGTGTAGCCGAACGCCCCACGCTCCGAGTCCCACTCCGGCCCCACGCAGAGCCGGCCTTCCCTGCGATGGATGTGGATCGCCGCGTCGTCGGATGTCTCGAGGATGGCCATGTGGCCGTCGGTCCCGCTCGTGACTCCCCAGAAGCCCATGCAGATGCCGTGCCCGCCGTAGGCGATGAGCCGCAAAGGGCCGATCTCGGGATCGCCGACGGGATAAGAGATCCCCTCGTTCATCGGAACGACCAGGTAGTCCCCCTCGCGGCTGAGGAACGGATGCGGATACGCGACCGCTCCGTGGAGCTCTCCGTCCGCCGAAAGCGAGAGAGAGAGCTCCGGTCGTTCCTCGTCGAGAGTCAGCTCGGTTCGGATCTCGAGGCCGGAGCGCACGTCGAGCCATGTCCACCGCACGCCATCCTGTACGGCGGCCTCGAGGATAACTCCCTCGTCCGCTCCCGCATCCTGTCTCCACGAGCGGCCGGTCCTGCGGTCGGTGACCTCGAGCGCGGCATCCTGGACGCGCAGCCGGACCTCGAGCGTCTCGCTGGCGGCGGAGAGGAAATCCGGTAGATCCCGTCCTCGCCGGTCAGCGACGGTGCCATCGCGCACGAGGGTCACGTCGTCGATCCAGACGGTGGCTCGCCCCTCGCCGATCACCCGCGGCAGGACCGCCACCACGCCTCGAGGGATCACGAACCTCGATGTTGTGCGGCGCCATCCGGTGGGGCCGCGGACGGTGCGCGATCCGAGGGACCAGCTCACGGCCTCTCCATCCGCCGCCCTGGCCGTCGCGCACGGCGTCGCGCTTCCAGCACCCTCGATCCTGAGCCACGCTTCGAGGACCAGGATGTCCCCCGCCTTCACGTCGACGCGTCCCTGGGAGTTGAAGCTCCAGTCTTTCGCGCCCCGGTGCTCCACGCGCGCGCAGCTCGCTCCGGAGCGCGCGCCCTCCGTGTCGACGGCCGCGGAGCCGACCCCTGGATCCCTCGTCCAGAGAGGGCTCCAGCTCGCGAAGCGCCCCTCGTCATGCTTCTCGAATCCTCCGTCGGGAACGAGGTTCTCCTCGAGGGGAGCGGAAAGAGCGACCGATGTGAAGAGGCAGATGCACGCGGCGGATTTCATGGGATTCTCCATCAGGAGAACTTCTGGTGAACTCGCGGCAGCCACTCGCGGATGGGAATCTGCTGCGGGCACTTTTCCTCGCACTCGCCGCAGTTCTCGCACGCGGATGCGCGCTCCGCCTTCGGCATGCCCCGGTAGAGATTCCGATTGAGCGTCAGGACGTTGCCGCCGAAGTAGGCCGCGTCGTTGTAGAGCTCGAAGTTGGTGGGGATGTCGACGCCGTGGGGGCAAGGCAGACAGTAGCCGCAGCGCGTGCAAGGGATCGCCAGGAGGGCCTTGTAAGCCCGCCGCGCCTCATCGACGAGCGCATTCTCCTCCTCGCCGAGCAAGCCGATCTCCGAATCGGATGCTGCCTTGACGTTCTCCCGAACCTGTTCGGGCGCGCTCATGCCGCTGAGCACCAGCGAGACCTCCGGCTGGCTCCAGAGCCAGTGGAGCGCCCACTCGACGGCGCTGCGGCGCCGGGAGGCCCGGTCCCAGACGGCCTGCACCGGCGGCGGCGGGTGCGCCAGAGCTCCTCCGAAGAGAGGCTCCATCACCACGACTCCCAGCCCGCGCTCGGCCGCGTAGCGCAGGCCTTCCGTGCCCGCCTGCACCTCGACGTTGAGGAAGTTGTACTGGATCTGGCAGAACGTCCAGCCGTCGAACCCGTCGACGATCTCCTTGAACACATCGAGATGGTCGTGGAAGGAGAAGCCGATCTCGCCGATGTGTCCGCGCGATTTCCTCTCCTGGAGCCACTCGAGCGCTCCCAGCATGCGCATCGCGGGCCAGGAGCCCTTCTGCAGGCAGTGGAGCAGGTAGTAGTCGATGCGGTCGACGCCGAGCCGCGCGCGCTGCTCCTCGAAGAGACGGTCGAGGTCCTGGTGCTCGTGGACCATCCAGATGGGCATCTTCGTCGCGAGGGCGGCCCGCTCGCGATATCCGCCGGCGAGCGCCTTGCCGACCACCCGCTCGCTGTTGCCGTCGTGATACGGGTAGGCGGTGTCGATGTAGTTCACCCCCTGGTCGATCGCCCAGCGGATCATCTCGATGGCCTGGGGCTCGTCGACCTCGGCGGCCTTTCCCAGGGTGGGGAGCCGCATGCAGCCGAAGCCGAGGGCGGAGGGCTTGAACGGGAGCTTTCCGAAGGTGCGGTACTTCATGGTTCTGGTGCGCTATCTCCTGCCTTGGGCCCCGCGCGCCGGGGAGCGGAGCCGCCATCGGCGAGCGCGATGAGCCTCCCGCCGCGGCCGCCGGACCTTGCGGAACAACGTACGGCAGAGGAGGCAGGGCGCGCAAGCGCCATGTCGGCTCCATAGCTTCGCAGAACCCACGGCCTGGGCTTCCCGCATCTCTCCTCCCGTCTCGCACACGGCGATCCGAGGGACTCCGGAGCGTTGATCCCGCGCCGCGCGTCTGATACCCTTGGTTCGGGAGTACGGGTGCCTCGCTCCCGCGAAGGATGCACGCCGGATGCGGCCTGCCTTCGCCGTTTTTCCGGGTTCCCTGCGGAGCGCCTGTCGGGGTGGCGGCCGCTGCTCGACGGAGAGAAGGCAGGTAGAGATGACTGAAGCTCGACGCACGATGCTAGCGGGACTGGCGGCGCTTATGCTCCTGTGGGCGCCGGACGAGAGGGCGGCCGAGATCCGGCCGGACGGCGCCGGCGGCACGCTGGCTGTTGTCATCTGGGCGAAGCCCGACTTCGCGTCTCTTCAGCCGCTGCGGGACCGCTGCTGGCTCGTCACGCACAGCCAGGACATGGCGGTCCTCCTCCTGCCCCTCGGATTTCAGGCTCCCGGGGAGCTCAAGGTGCAGGTCGTCGAGCTGGAGCCTGTCCGGCGCGGAGGCGGAGCGTACTACCTGCACGGCGTCGAGGATGCTTCGAAGGCCCGCTTCGAGGGCGACACGAAGATCCTCGCCCGATCAAGCCGGACGGTGCTTCTCTGGAGCTCCGATGAGCCGCCTCGCCTCGCGGCCGAGTCGAGGCAGAGCGCGCGCGGACTGCTCGCGCCGCTGCGGGTCACGATCTCGCCGAAGGTGTGGCCTCTTCTCGCCGGCGATGCGAGCATCTGGGGCCAGGGTGCCGACCAGGCGGCGGCCAAGGGCCGGAAGGAGGAGTTCGATACTCTCGTCGACAGCGCCGTCGCGGAGGTCGACCATCCGCGGTACGTGCAGAAGTGGCAGATCCTCGATGACTTCGAGACGCGCTACTTCAGCCGCGCCGAGAACGAGCAGGCCTCGCAGTGGATCCACGACACGCTCGAGTCTTTCGGCCTCGAGGTCGAGTATCATACATACTCCCACCAGGGCACGCGGAGGAACGTCGTCGGGACGCTCCCCGGCCTCGTCGAGCCCGAGAAGGTCGTCTACATGACGGCGCACTTCGATTCCATCAACCGCACCGGCGACCAGGCTCACGCTCCTGGAGCTGACGACAACGCCAGCGGTGTCACGGCCTTCCTGGAGGCCGCCCGCATCCTGAGCAGCTACGAGTTCGCCTACACGATCAAGTTCGTCGGCTTCAACAGCGAGGAGCAGGGGATGATCGGCTCGAGAGCCTATGTCGCCTCCATCCCGGAGGGAGAG
>JAFGKN010000652.1 GCA_016928605.1 Planctomycetota bacterium
AGGCGTCGAGAGCTCGCTCGATCGCCTGGAGCATCGCCTCGGAGGTGTACTTCGTGAAGGAGAACCCGACGCCGTCCTCGTAGGCATCGGCGTCCTTCACGGTGTCGGCCAGACCGCCCGTCGTCCGGACCACGGGGACCGTCCCGTAGCGGAGGCTGTACATCTGGTTGAGCCCGCACGGCTCGTAGAGCGACGGCATCAGGAAGATGTCGCAGCCCGCCTCGATCAGGTGAGCGAGCGCGTTGTCGAACTTGATCATCGCCACGCACTGATCGGGGTACCGCCGCATCGCCTCCGTGAAGAACTCCTCGTACTTCGGAAGCCCGCTCCCGAGCAAGATGAAGAGCGAGCCGGTCTTCAGGATGCGATCCAGGCTCTCCTCGACGAGGTCGAGCCCCTTCTGGTCGACCAGGCGCGTGATCATGCCGATGAGCGGCACTTCGAGATCGGTATCGGAGAGCCCCACGGTCTGCAGGAGCGCCCGCTTGCACTCCTTCTTGCCCTCGAGATGCTCGGCATCAAAATGCGCCGGGATGTGAGGATCCTTGGCGGGGCTCCACACGTCGACATCGATGCCGTTGAGGATGCCGACGAGATCCTCCCGCCGGGTATTGATGACAGGCGCCAGACCTGCGCTCTGACCCTCGTCCTCGCAGATCTCGCGGGCGTAGGTCTCGCTCACGGTGCTCACCTTGTCGGCGAAGCAGATCCCCACCTTCATGTAGTTCACACTGCCGTAGTACTCGAAGTAGCTGCCGGGGTAGCACTCGTGGATCCCGAATCCGGCCTTCTCCAGGATCTCTGCGCAGTGGATCCCCTGATAGCCCAGGTTGTGCAGCGTGTAGACCGACGCCGCGCCCCCCAGCACCCGGTCGTCGCGGTACTGGATGCGCAGGTACGCCGGAGCCAGAGCCGTCTGGTGGTCGTGGCAGTGAATGATGTCGACGGGATGGCCGAGGACGCGCAGCCCTTCGAGCGCGGCGCGCGTGAAGAACGTGAACCTCTCGGCGTTGTCCCGGTACTCCTCGCGGGTGGACGAATCGACGTAGATCCCCTCGCGATCGAAGTACCGTTCGTTCTCCACGAGGATCAGCCGCACGCCCGGATCGGTCTTCGTCGACTCGAGAAGACGGCAGGTCTCCGCGACAGGCCCCATCGGCACCGCGAGCCCCTCGTGGATCGGGTGGAAGCCGTTGTTCTCGCGATCGATGGACCGGTAGCCGGGGAGGAAGATGGTGATCCGCGCCCCGCGAGCCGCCAGCGCCGGCGGCAGGGCGCCGGCCACGTCGGCCAGCCCTCCCACCTTGACGAGAGGAGCCATCTCGGCGACGAGAAAGGCCACATGGAGGGGCCGCTGCGCGCCGGACTCGTCCTGCACGGATGGAACCTCCCCGTAGACCTCGAAGCTCAGGTCCGGGAACAGGTTGTTCTTGCTCTCGAGATCCGCGACCATCGTTTCGTCAATCACTCCTTTACGCACGCTGGTCGCGAGAGCTTGAAAGCTCTCGAGATGCTCGCGTGCCCGCTGCCGGGCATAGCCGGTGGCGGTGCCGGCCTTCATGATGAAGGCCCAATCGCTGGCCTGCGCCAGCAGGAGCTCCCGGCAGGCCTGGTTCAAGGCTCTCCGGCGCGCTCCTTTCGCCCCGCGATGCTGCCGCGCCAGCCTTTGCATCTCCTGGCCCGCGAGATGCAGCTCGGGATACAGCCAGTCGTTCTGGCCGTTGAGCCAGACCTCGTTGTATCCCTTGAAGCCCCAGCTGGACGCGGAAGGCCTCGACTGCTGCCCCGTCGGATACTCGGCGAGATACTCCGAAGGCGTCGCCGACACCACGGTGCTCTTGCCGGGAACCAGTCTTCGCAGCAGGAAGTTGATCCATTCCGGACCCTCGAACCACCAGTGGCCGAAGAGCTCGGCGTCGTAAGGAGCCAGGATGAGCGGCCTCCGGTCCATCCGGCTCTCGAGCCAGGCGACCTGCTGCTCGCGCCACTGCGCGAAGAGCAGCGCATGCTGAGCGGCCTTGTTGAGCGCTTTCTGCCGGACGTAAGGCTTCTTCTCATCCGTTGGACCGGTAACCCGCATGTACTTGATGCCGGTCTGGGTCCTCACGCCATCGGGACCGATGTACGGCCCCACGTACTCGATCGGCAGGTCGAACCCGATGTCTCTATAGAATTCGCGATACTCCGGGTCGCCCGGGAAGCCATCCTGCGAGCTCCAGACCTGCCGGGTGCACTGAGGATCGCGGGGAAAGGCGGCCACCCCCGACGGGCAGACGATCGGCGCGTGGACCCCGTAGCGAGCCCGCGTGCTGCCGTTGAGCGCGGCGTGGCTCTCCACGACGAAGTACCGGACGCCTGCCTCGGCGAGAACCTCGTCGAGACCGGGGAAGTAGCCGCACTCCGGTAGCCAGAATCCCTGCGGATCTCGGCCGAACGCTTTCCGGTACTCCTCGACTCCGATGCTCACCTGGGCCCGGATGGAAGAGGGCTCGAGGGCCGCCAGAGGAAGAAACGCATGGGTCGCGGCGGAAGCCAGGATCTCGACGCGGCCCTGATCCTGCAGCCGGCGGAAGCCCCGGACGAGATCGCGCTGGTACGTGTCGAGATAGAGCTCCGCGAGCAGCCTGTAGCGTCCCAGGTAGAACTGGGCGACCCGCTTGTACTCCTCGTGAAACCGCTGGCGGACGAGCTCCCTCTCGGCCAGCTCGACCTGCTTCTCGACGTACTGCTGGTACCGGTCCTTCAGCAGCTCGTCCTCGAGCATCGAGAGGAGCGTGGGCGTGATGCTCCAGCTCATGCGGAAGTCCACGCCGTCGCGGATCATCTGCTCGGTGATCGCGAGGAGGGGCAGGTACGTCTCCGTCATCGCCTCGAAGAACCACTGCTCCTCGAGGAACCGCTGGTGCTCCGGATGGCGCACGAACGGCAGGTGGGCGTGGAGGAGGATGGAGAAGTATCCGCGCGTCCCGGTCCTGGTCTTCATGGCCGCTCCCCCTGGACATCCGGTCCGCAGGCCGGATCGCGGGCCGGCAGCGAGAACCGCAGCTCGAAGGTGCCGTCCTCCCTCGCCGTCACGAGATGGCCGTCGATCCACCACTGCGAGCCGGGCTCCGCTCGGCCGTAGAGGACGATGTCGGCGTGGATCTCGAAGCGGACGCGCCGGTCACCGGAGGGAGGAGGGCGGAGGCTGGAGATCCCCCAGCTCGAGACGAGACCCGAGCTGACGCCGATGTCCTGCGGCCGGCGCTCTTCCCTCGGCGCGGCTTCGAGAGACGGCGCCCCGGCCCGCGGCCACGCCTCGGCGCTCGCGCGAGC
>JAFGKN010000653.1 GCA_016928605.1 Planctomycetota bacterium
ATGGCGCTCGATGACAAGGCGAAGAACCGCGAGGCGCGGATCCGGGCGTACGAGGTGACGGGCGAGTGGCAGATCCGCTCGAGCCTCCAGCAGGACCTCAACAGGTTCCGGCGCCGGGGCGAGGATATCCCCGATGGGCTGGACGAGGAGGTCATCCTCCGCGTGGCGGCGATCCTGCGGAAGGCAACGCAGCCGCAGAGCCACATCTGGCTCGTCCGGCAGCTCTACGAGACGACGAAGGACTTCCGCCTGCTCGAGGCCCTGCCCGAGGCGGTGATCGGCCAGACGGCGGCGAAGATCTATCCGTACCTCCAGAGCCTGGAGGAGGTGATCGGCCAGATCGGCGACGAGGCGACGGCCGACCTGCTGGAGAAGCACCTCGCCGGCCTGCGCGGGAAGGCAGGGACCGATGTCGACCGGCGCGCGCTCTTCCTGCTGGAGTTCCTCGTCGAGCGGAGGGCTGCGGACCAGGCGAACGGGGCGGGACCGCACGTCCAGGCGGCGCTCGGCGCGCTCGAGGCGGCGATGAAGGGCGCGTGGACCGAAGGAGAGCCGGTCCTGATGGCCCGGTACCTCGCCTCGGTCGGCGGGCTGGTCCCGCCGCTTCGCGAGGTGCAGCTCCGGCAGCTGCGCTCGCTCCATGACGGAGCCGAGCCGCGGAGCCATGCGCGCTTCGAGATCGGCGCGGCTCGGGCGCAGGCCCTGTGGGCGAACGGAGCCCGCGAGGAGGCGATCCAGGTCCTCGAGGCATCGATCGGCGAGTGGCGCGAGGCGAGCGGCGGCCTCCTGCCGCCGGCCGATCTCGATGTGCTCTCGACCTGGGCATCCTACCTCGGCGATGCGGGGGAGTTCGCGGCGGGCGAGGCGATGTGGCGCGCGGAGATCGAGAGGCCGTACAACGAGCCGCAGAAGCGCTGGCTCGCGATCCGGCTGTATGAATTCCTTGTGCGCGCGCTGCGCGACGGCGGCCGGACGGCGGCCGGACGCGGCGCCGAGCTCTACCGCGCGGCGCGGGACGAGATGCGGAAGGCCCTCGAGGAGATCACGGACGAGGGGCACGCGCGCGCCATCGTCGTGACGCTCTGCTCCCTCTTCCGCGAGGCGAAGGAGAAGAAGATCGACGCGGCGGCGCGCGACCTCGCGGACTTCGCCCACCGGGACGTGCCCGCGGTCCTGCGGCTCTACCAGTACCGCCAGGGCCAGGACATCGTCGGGAACGTGGCCGAGTGCATCCGGCGTGTCTCGGGCCCGCGCGACGCGGTCGACTTCCTGGTCGCGAGGGCCGAGACAGAGCCCTCGTGGCTCCGGCGCCGGAACGAGGACGTCTGGGGGGCGCACGCGTGGCGGCTGAGCCAGTGGCGGCACGAGGCGAAGGACATCGGAGACCTCGCGCCGAGGCTGCTGGCGATCGTCAAACAGGAGTTGAAGCGGGATCTCGCCGATCGGGACAGCCGCAACCGGAGCATGTACTGGCGGCACCATCCTCACTTCTGGGGGGAGAAGGCGGACGAGTTCCTCCGCGCGGCGCAGGAGGTCCTCGAGACGAGGCGGGACTCGCTCGAGGGCGTCAAGTACATCGCCGGCTACATGGCCGATGGGCTCGACCGCCACGGCGATGCGATCGACGCCCTCCTCGCCTTCCACCGCAGGCACGGCCTCGACGAGAGAGGGCAATCGCAGCTCGTCGCGTATCTCCAGCACAGCGGGCGCTTCGAGGAGTCGATCCCCCTCGCCGCCGCGATGGTCGATGCGTGGCCGGGGAACGTCGAGTACAGGGTCTTCCTCCTCCGCGGGTACGGGAAGACGGGGAAGGCGGACGATCTCTCGGCGGCGCTGGCGGCGGCGGACGCGTACTTCCACGAGGGCGGCCGCTGGAGCGAGCACCCAGCGGCTCGTCTCGGCTGGGTGTGCCTCGACGTCGGCCGCTTCGAGGCGGCGGCGGCGTACTACGGCGACGCGATCAACTTCCACACGCGGTCTCGCAGCGATCGGGGCTCCGGCGATGGGACGCTCTCGTCGTACTACGGGGATCAGGCCCGGGCGTACGCGGGCCTCGGCAGGACGAAGGAGGCGGTCGATGCGGCAGCCGGCGCGATCGTGAGCTGGGGCCGGAACCTCGAGAACCGAAAGCGAGCGACCGAGAGCCTCCTCGCGGTGCTGCGCGATGCGAAGGACCTCGACGGATACGTCGAGGCGATGGAGGCCGAGGTCGCGGAGACGAGGCTCGAGAACCCGACGATCCGGAAGGCCCTCGGCAAGGTTTTCCTCGAGAGGAAGGAGTACGCGAAGGCCGCCCATCACCTCGACGCGGCGGTCGAGAGCGGGCCGGTCGATGCCGAGACCGCGCGGCTCCTCATCGAGGCCTACGAGAAGGGCGGGAGCCCGGCGAAGGCCGCGGAGCGCCTGCTCGTGCTGGCGCGCCAGTCGAGCCATGACTTCGCCCTCTGGAAGGAGCTCGGCGAGCGGTACGCGAAGCTCGAGCGCGCGGGTGAGGCGGAGCGGGCGCACACGACCCTCGCCGAGATGTCGGCGAACGAGTCCGAGGGGCGCGCGATGCTGGCGGGGATCCGCGCCGCGCAGAGGCGCTTCGCCGATGCCGCCGCCGAGTGGCGGCACGTCATCCGGATCCGCTCGAAGGAGCCCGCGGGCTACCTCGGCCTCGCCGAGTCGCTCATCGGCGCCGGCGAGTCCGCGCAGGCGCGCGAGGTTCTCGAGGACGTGCTCCGGAAGGACTGGCATCCGCGCTTCGGCGATGTCCACGGCGAGGCGCGGAAGCTCATCGGCCGGCTGCCGAGGAGCTGAGACGCCTTCCGGAACGCGCGGCGGACTGCGGACAGGGGGCGCGGAGAGGCTCGTG
>JAFGKN010000654.1 GCA_016928605.1 Planctomycetota bacterium
CTCAGCGTCTGATCCGGCGATGCCAGGCGCGAGCCTGGGCGTCCGGGGGCCGCAAGCAGCGCCCCCCCTGGGACAGCAGAGTCCGGCGCAGGCTCGGGCGACGGCGCGGACACGGTGTACCAGCATCCCGCCCTCTCTCCGTCCGGAGCAGCGGTGGCGATGAGCCCCCCATTTTCGGGATTTCTTGCTTGCCGGGCGCCTGGTTTGGGGTATAAAACCCGAGTTTGTCATGGCGAATAGCCTGCGAAGATGCTGGCTCCGAGGTGCACTGGACCGCATGACGCTGAAAGACCTCAAGCCGGGTGAGCGCGCCGAGGTTCTCGGCTGCCAAGGGGAAGGCGCTCTGCTGCAGCGCCTCTGCGAGATGGGCTTCGTCCAGGGGACGAACCTCCGCGTGATCCGCCAGGCCCCCCTCGGCGATCCCATCGAGGTCGAGGTCAACAGCTACCACCTGTCTCTTCGCAAGGCCGAGGCGGCCATGGTGCGAGTTCTCCGCGTCTGAAGCCGGATGCGGATGCTCGGCTTCCGCTCCTCCGCCGCCGGAGCGCCGGGGCTCGCCTGCGGGTGTCCCGGTCGTCCACCAACCTTCCTGAGCCGTATGGGAGCGCTTCCGTTGCCGCCCGAGAGTCGACGCGAGCTGCCGGCCTGCGCCGGGTGCTGCTCGCCCGAGCCGTGCCCTCCGGCCGCCGCGAACACGTCGCGGTCCGTCGGCTCCGCTCGTGCGACGGTCGCTCTCGTCGGCAACCCGAACACGGGCAAGACGACGGTCTTCAACCGCCTCACGGGCCTCCGCCAGCGCGTCGGCAACTACCCCGGAGTGACCGTCGAGAAGAAGGAAGGCCTTCTCCGCACCGCCCAGGGAGACGTCCGGATCGTGGACCTGCCGGGGACCTACAGCCTGGCGGCGCACTCCCCCGACGAGCAAGCGGCCGTCGACGTCCTCCTCGGCCAGCAGGAGGGCGAGGCCAGCCCGGACCTCGTCGTGCAGGTGGTCGATGCCTCCAATCTGGAGAGAAACCTCTATCTCTACTCCCAGCTGCGCGAGACCGGCTTGCCGGTCGTCCTCGCGCTGAACATGATGGACCTCGCCGGCCGCCGGGGGCTCTCGATCGATGCGCCGCTCCTCTCGAAGCGGCTGGGAGCCCCCGTCGCGCTGCTGCAAGCCCACCGCGGATCGGGCATCGCCGAGCTCAAGGGGATCATCGCCGAGGAGCTCGCTGCGGCCGGCTCGCGCCGCCCCGCCGAGGACCCAGCCTCGATCTGGCCCCCGGAGCTCCGCGATGCCGTCGAGGGACTCCGCGATGCCTTCGGGGGCGCCGCGCGCTCCTTCGAGATCCTCCGCGCCATCGTCGACGGGGAAGGCTACTTCGAGCGAAAGTGCGTCGCCCGCTGGGGAGATCCATTCCGGCAGCAGCTCCGCCGAGCCCGCGAGAGCTTCGTCGGCCCTGTCCCGCTGCCGTCGCGCGAGGCCCAGGCCCGGTACGCCTGGATCCGGACGCAGCTCGACACCTGCCTGCGGCAGTCGGAGACGCGGCCGGCTTCCTGGACGGACCGTCTGGACCGGGTGCTGACTCACAAGGTCTTCGGGCTCCTCATCTTCGCGTCCGTCCTGCTCCTCCTCTTCCAGGCGATGTTCAGCGCCGCGGCGCCGGCCATCGCGGCGATCGAGGCTCTCGTCGCGGGGCTCGGCCGAGCGGCGGCCGCAGGGTTGGCGCCGGGACCGCTGCAGAGTCTCCTCGTCAACGGAGTGATCGCGGGAGTGGGCAGCGTGCTCGTCTTCCTGCCTCAGATCCTGGTCCTCTTCTTCTTCATCGGACTGCTCGAGGACTGCGGCTACATGGCGCGCGCGGCCTTTCTGATGGACAAGCTGATGTCCAAGTGCGGGCTCTCGGGCAAGTCGTTCATCCCCATGTTGAGCGGATTCGCCTGCGCGGTCCCTGCGATTCTCGCGACGCGCGTCATCGAGAACCGGCGCGACCGCCTGGCGACGATGCTCGTCATCCCGCTGATCACCTGCTCGGCGAGGCTTCCCGTCTACTCGATCCTGATCGCGGCCTTCATCCCTCGAAGGACCATCCCCGGCGGCCTCCTGGGCTCGCACGCGGCGACCCTCTTCGGGCTCTATCTCCTGGGAGTGGGGACGGCGGTGCTCATGGCATGGGTCTTCAAGCGGACCCTCCTCCGCGGCGCCACGCCGCCTTTTCTCCTCGAGCTCCCCAGCTACAAGCTGCCCTCCATCGGCACCGTGCTCTACCGGGTGTACGGCCGCGCCAAGACCTTCATCACGCAGGCGGGAACGATCATCCTGGCGATCGCCGTGATCGTCTGGGGCCTCGCCTACTTCCCGCATCCGGACAGCGTCGCCAGCTCTTTCCGGCAGCGCCGGGAGGCGATCGCCGCGCGCCACCCCTCGAGCGGCGGAGACGGTTCTGCTGAGCGCCTGCGTGAGGAGCTCGCGAGCCTGGAGCGTGAGGAGGCGGGCGCCTACCTGCGCCAGAGCTTCTTCGCGCGAGCCGGGCGGGCCGTGGAGCCGTTCTTCCGCCCTCTGGGATGGGACTGGAAGATCTCGATGGCGGTGCTTGCGTCGTTCCCCGCTCGCGAGGTCGTGATCGCCACCCTCGGGACGATCTACAACATCTCCGAGGCGGCCGATGATGGTCTTCAGCTCCGCGAAAGGCTGCGCCAGGAAACGTGGCCTGACACCGGCGAGCGGGTCTTCACGATCCCCGTCGTCCTCTCGATCCTCGTCTTCTTCGCCCTTGGGTGTCAGTGCAGCGCCACGGTAGCCACGATCCGCAGAGAATCGGGGTCCTGGGGCTGGCCGCTCCTCACGCTCGCGTACATGACGGTGCTCGCCTACGGAGCAGCCTTCGCCGCGTATCAGATCGGAAGCCTCTTCTGACGCTCGGCGCGGGAGCCTCGCATGATCCAGACCCTGCTCGCCATCCTCGCCATCCTGCTCGCCGCCGCCTACTGCAGCCGCCTGCTCTGGCTGGTCATCAAGAGCCTCTGGGTGGGGCGCCCTCGGCCCTGCTCGCGGCGCTGCGACTGCGAGCTGCGCTCGAAGCTCAAGGCCTCGGCCCGGCGGCCGGAGCCGCCCGGCCGGCCCGGGGAGCCCGCGGCGCCTCGGCCGTGATGCCCCTGCGGAAGGCGGACATGGCCCGGCGCGCCGCGGCGGTCCTGCACGCGAGGATCTCGCCGGCCGGGCCTGCGGCGCGGCCCGTCGGTCAGAGGCGATCGGTGCGCCGGGCGATCCGCATCCTCCGCCCGCCGTCGAGGAAATCGACCTCTGCTCCCGAGGCGAGGATGAACTCGAGCCCGCGCGCCGACGGCCGCGCCGGATCCAGGGCTCCCCTCTCGAGCTCGCGCCGCAGCGCCGGCCAGTCGAAGCCGCCGCCCTCGTCTTCGATCTCCACGAGCCAGCCCCGTCGGGCGGCTCCGACCCGCACCGCGACCGACCGGGATGGATCGCTGCGGTTGCCGTGGACCATCGCGTTGGTGATGGCCTCGTCGAGGCAGAGTCGGTCGAAGTAAGCGTCCGTGGAGAATCCGGCGCCCTCCAGCGCCTGGAGGATCTCGTCGATCAGGCGCTCCTTCTCCGCCACGGAAGTCTTCACCCGCGCCGAGAGGATCTCGCGCGCCCTCCTCCAGGGCGGCGGCGGCTCGGGGAGCCAGGCCGCGTCGTCCCTCTTCACGAGGATCAGGCTCACGTCATCGGAGAACTTCCCGTGCCCGACGAACTCCTCGAGTCTGGAGAGGATCTCCTGGCGCAGCGCGTAGACGTCGGCTCCCGGCTTCGAGAGGAGGCCGGCGACGAGGCGCTCCTTTCCGAACTGCTCCTCGCGGGCGTTCATCGCCTCGGAGATCCCGTCCGTGTAGATCAGCAGCACCTCGCCCGGCGCGATCGGATGCTCGAAGAGCCGGAACCTGCTCCAGGGGACGACGTTCAGAGCAGGGTCGCTCACCTCGAGCTCGGACGCCTCTCCCGCCGGCGAGACGGCGATCGGCGGCACGTGGCCGGCGCTCGCGTAGGTTAGGACGTGGCGCTGCGCATCCAGGCGGCCGACGAAGAGAGTCAGGAAGTGGTCCGTCCGGAACCGAGCGCGCACGTAGCGGTCGAGCCGCTCCATGAGGAGGTCGAGCTCGATGCCGTCGAGCAGATGCGCGCGGAGCGTCGACAGGACTCCCACCATGTAGAGGGCCGACGGGAGCCCCTTCCCCGACACGTCTCCGACGACCAGGGTGAGCGTGCGGCGGTCCGGGGCCATGACCGAGTCGAGGCAGTCCCCCCCCACCTGGCGGCAGGACCGCACGAAGGTCTCCACCGAGTACCCGGGGATGCGCACCGGCTGCCCCGGGAAGTACTTCTGCTGGACCGCCTCGGCGATCTCCATGTCCCGCTTGTCGATCTCCGCGGCGAGGTAGGCTTCGAAGAGCTGACGGTTCTCGATCTTCAGGCCTACGATGCCCGCGAGCGGCGCCAGCGCGTCGATATCGTCCTGGGTGAAGCCGGGCTTCCCCAGAAGCCTCTCGAGGTAGAGGACTCCCGACACCGCGGCGCGGGCGACGAGGGGGATGCCCAGAGCGCTCCACACTCCGCTCATCAGGAAGCTCGCGCTCGGCTCGATGGCGTCGCTCCCGCGGGTGACGATCACGGAGTGGCGGCTCTCGCCCACCCGGCGGAGGATGTCCCGGCTCACGAGGACCTCCAGGCGGGCCGCCCCACGGGCCGACCGCCGCGCGAGCACCCGCGAGACCTCCGCCGTTCCTTCCTCGAAAAGCAGGAGGAAGCACCGGTCGAAGGCGACCGTCTCCTCGACCGCGGAGATGACCTTCTCGTAGAGCTCCGGCGATGGAGGCTCGACGAGGATCCCCGCCAGACGATCCCAGTCCGGTCGGCGTCTTTGATCCTCGACTGCCTCCGGGACAGGCGTGGCCATGCCCCGCGACAGCATCTCGAGCGGATGCTCCGCGAGCGAGGGAGCCAGGAAGCTGACGGTCGCCGAGCCGGCTGCGGCGGCCGGGATCGCCGGCGTGGATATCGCGCTCACCACGAGACGCGTCGACCCGATCTGCAGCGCGTCTCCCGGACGGATCCGCCTCTCGCCGCGGATGCGGTCTCCGTTGAGAAAGACGCCGTTGCGGCTCCCCAGATCGGTCACGGTCAGCCCGTCGTCCGCGTTCTCGATGACGGCGTGGTGGCGCGAGACGAGAGGGTCATCGAGCAGGAGGTGGCTCGCGGGGGAGCGTCCGATGGTGAAGGGAAACTCGGAGAGCGGGACCGCCCGCGGCTCTCCGAGGCTCTCTCTCACATCCAGGCCGTACGTCTCGATCATCCCGCCATCCCTCCGTTCGGAGCCTCGCCGCAGCGGCGGGGAAGACTTCAGGGCCCCGGCTCCTCTCCGCCCTGGGCGGAGATCCAGTCCAGGGCTGCCTTCTCGTCGGCGAGGATCGGCACGACGAGATCGAGCCGGATCAGCTTCCAGGTCTTCTCGATGTTGGGCGATGCCCCGAAGACCGCGAAGCTGCCTCCTCCCTTCTCCTGGACCAGCTTCTGGGCCGAGACGATGCAGCCGAGACCGGCGCTGTCGACGTAGTCGACCCCACCGAGGTTCAGGGCCACGCTCTGCCAGCCGGCCGCAACCGCCCTCTCGATCTCCTCGCGGAGCGTCCCCTGGTTCTCGCGGACGACGCGGCCGCTCAGCTCGAGGATGGCGACTCCTTCTCGATCCGTCCTGGCGATCTTCATGTCGAAAAGACTCCGTCTCCCGGGAGCCCCCGACCCAACCGCCTCGCCGGCGGCGTTCCCGGGGCTGTCCCGTCCAACCCGAGCCGATCCATCAAGGCTCGTCCCGGAACCTCGCCTCGTTGGCGCGCCACCAGCGCAGCCAGGCATCAACATCGTAGCCGTGATCGACGCCGAAGATCTCCCGCAGCGTCACGCGGACGCCCTCGTGCGTCCTCTTCCCGCCTCCCCCGGCGGTCACCAGACCCCGGCAGAGCGCAGGTACCCAGGCCTTGCGCAGCGTCATCCGCACGACTTCCCCCGACCGCCGGCGCTCCCAGTCGGCGCGCGACTCCTGGAGCCGCCGCAGAGCGAGCCGGAAGCTCTCCTGAGGCTGGAAGAGCCTCAGGCTCATCGTCAGAGCCTGCTGCTCCTTCGCGCTCCGGTCCGCATCCATCAGGCGCTGGAAGAGCTTCGCCGTGATGCGGCGAGCCTCCGGGTCGTCCTCCGGGCGGTCCGTCTCGCTGGCGTAGTTGGCGAGAACGCTGACCGCGACGATCCGGACGAGCTCTCGCGGGTCTTCGATGTAGGACGAGAAGATCTCCCTCCCGAGGGGATCCCGCAGCGCCATGAGCTCGCGCACGGCGAACTCCTGAACGTAGCGGTTGTCCGTGGCCAGGCTGTCGAGCAGGTTCGCGATCTTCTCGCGCAGCTCCTGGCGCTGGCGGCGGTCCTTCTCCGCCTCGGTCATCCACTCTCCGCGGAACTTGATCAGCCCCTTCTCGCGGTGGTTCCGAGCCAGCTCGGATTCGAGGATCCAGCTGTTCTCGAAGACGACATATCCCAGCTCGCGCCGGGCGAGATCGTGGTTGGGATCGATCGTCAAGATGCGCCGGCAGATCCTCTGGAGATCGTCCCGGAGCTTCTTGTCGCGCGCGAAGACGGCCAGCTTCACCAGCGACTCGATCTCGTCCTCGTCTCCCTCGCGGATCTTCTCGAGGTTCTCCCGCAGCTCCTCCGCGGCGCTCTTCTTCCGCGATATGCGCTCGACGCGATCGCCGGCGAACCTCAAGATCACGCCGCTCGACTTGCGGACCGAGACGACTCCGGTCCTGTCGTCGATGGAGACCTCGCCCTCGATGCTCTGCCCGCTCTTCAGGTGGACGACGTCGGCGCCCAGCCGCGGCGCGCAGACGACCAGGTCCATCACGGCGACGACGGCTCCGAGCAGGCCCAGGGGGGCGGCGCGTTGTCTCGGGGGTGTACCCATGGCATCCGCAGGCGACGAGGACCGCTCAGGCCTCCCCGCGGCGCCCGGCTCCGGCCTGGCGTCGACGGCGGCCGCCCGGAGGCAGCGCGCGGCTCTCGCCTGTCAGGCTCGCTCGTGCCTTCCTTCCGGGGGACCCGATCGGTCCAGGGATAGCCTACCGCGCGCTGAGGGCGCGGGAAAGCCCCGACTCCGCCGCCTGGTCTCGAGGGATGCCTTTGCCCTCCGGCCGCGGTATCCTCTGGGACGCGATGCGCGCAGCACCGCCGATATCAGTCTCCTCTCTCCCGCTGAGGTGAAGCCGTGGCCCCCAG